>NZ_WUDQ01000059.1:0-16410 GCF_009827695.1 Paenibacillus sp. OT2-17
ACAGCAGTAAAAGCTGCCGATACAGCGTTGGTAGGTAACGAAGCTGAAACTGCTGCTGCTGCTTTCAAAGTAGCTTCCCAAAAGCTGGACAAGGCTGTAACTAAAGGTCTGATCCACAAAAATGCAGCTGCTCGCAAGAAATCCCGCTTGGCGAAAAAACTTAACGCTCTTACAGCTCAAGCGTAAGCAAGAGCTACTTTCATACGTTAATGAAAAAAACCTGACCAGCCTTGGCTGATCAGGTTTTTTTAGTTTATAACTTTTATTAATTTATAGAGTCAGCTTTCCACGCTACATGAGCTGACTCTATAACAGCACATGGGGGGATTAGATTGAAGCCCCCGCACCCATTTTCATCAAAAATAGCTCCAGTCCCAGTACCTTGTCAACGACACCTGTTTTCATATGATAATCGAGCTCGCCCAATTCGTAGAGAAGCTGACGCAGCTGCTCAGGACGGAACCTCCGCGCTTGGTCCCCTGCAACTTTCACCCCATAAGGATGCAAACTAAGCTGACTCGCAATTTGTTGCTGGGAATAGCTTTGACCTGCCAGCTCTTTGACCTGCAACATAATACGGAACTGTCGCGTGATCAAAGCGGCAATCTTGATCGGTTCCTCTTTTTGCTTAAGCAACTCATAAAAAATACTGAGCGCCTTATCCAGCCGCAAATTAGCCAGATCCTCAACCATCGCAAATACGTTTTGCTCTGTGTTACGAGGCACCAGGGATTCTATATCAACGGATGAGATCGTTCCCTGTGCTCCTGCGTACAAGCAGAGCTTGTCTATCTCGGCAGCCAAGGATTGCAGCCCGGTACCTGTGAATTGAATGAGGCTTTCAGCAGCTCCTGCAGCCAATTGCACTTCTCTTTCTCCTGCACGCTTATGGATCCAAGCTATAAGATCATCTCCACCCATTGGAGCAAAAGCAATAACCGAAGCATCACTTTTCAGCTTTTTGACAATCTTTTTCCGTTCATCCAACTTTTCAGCCTGAACCGTAAAAACGATGACGCTATAGTCAGTCGGGTTATCCATATAAGTCAACAGCGTCTCAAGCCGGTGCTCTATCTTACCGCTATCTTTGCCTGCTGCAAATACACTGGTATCCCGTACAATAATCAGCTTCTTTGGCACCAGAAAAGGCGCTGTTTCCGCCTCCTCCACGACCACCTCAATTGGCGTTTCGGTTAAATCATAAGGAATGATGGCGAAGTCACGATGCTCCTCTTCCACCACTTTCTCTTTAAGCATCTCAACAAACTGCTTCATTTGATATTTTTCACTGCCGTATAGCAAATACACTGGCGAAATGTCGCCTTTGCGAATAGCCTTAGAGGCTGTTTTTACATCCATTTTCCGTTCCCCCCACCCACTGATCGTACCCGACATCCGACCGGAAGGCAAGTCATGATACAAACGAAGGGACCCTGCCTATAGGCAGGATCCCTTCACCACCATCTATATCAACACGGCAGCAGAAAGCTCTAGAAACTTTCGGCCGTCGGGATACGACGTCGGTTCATATAGTATATTCTCTGTTTTTAAAAGTGTGCCAACTTACGGAAACTATTTTCCAGTGCTGCGCGGGACGGTGTACGTATATTTACTTGCTGTCCCATCCTGCTCCGTCTCATACATAAAGGTCTGGCTGTCTTCTGACCAGCTTCCTTTGACCCAGGCACCTTTTAGAGTACGGACTTCCAGTGTTGTTCGGTCTACACCGTTATCGGAAAGCTTATACACTTTCAGCTTTTTGCCCTCAATAGCCACCGCATAGCTACCATCTGGCGAGTTGAGCTGATCTGTAGAGCCAGATTGGGCACTATAGCTGGAAGCATTATTGTTGTCCGGAGAGACCAGTGAATTAGATACAAATCCTTCTTTACGAACCGGGTCTTGCGACACGGATGATTGCTGATCATCAGAAGCTGCATTGCTGCTATCCGTTCCTAAGGCATTGCCCGAATCCTTGGTGATGCTTTTGGAAGTCGTTTCTTTCGACGTTTCATTTGACGCAATTCGATCCTGTACCTTCAAATCCTGACTAAGCGACGAAGAAGAATCATTCGTACTTGTGTTACCATTATTATTGTCCTGAGCGGTACCCGTACCCGCTAGGGGTGCTTTTTCCATTTTCGGTTCCAACTGTTCAGCAGGAGCAATCGTGGATTGATCAGATTTTTCCTGACTTAACTGTTTGTCCTCAGATTTAGGAGCATCTCCAGCAGACGGATTTTCCTTTGTCACCTGACGATCCGTACGTAGCTGCCCCTGCCCTTCATCCTGACGAGAAGAATGTTCAGCTGGTGCAGACTTCGTCGAATCTTCCTCCCCAGCTGGCTGATCTTCACGTTTCCCAGCATCCCGTTTGGAAGAGTTCTTTTCATCGTCTGCATTGGTTGCACCTTGTTTGCTCAGGTCAGGATCTTTATCCGCAGGTAGCTGAGATGCATCCGTTCCTTGCCCCTGCTCTGACGGCTGCTGTGTAGAATCCGAACCAATGGCTGCATCACGGCCTCCACTGCCATTGGCTGTACCTGGAAGAATTTCCGTCTGATTCTGCCGATTCGTCACTTCGGGCGTCTGGGTTGTAAGTATGCCTTCCGCATCCTGCACTGTTTTAGGCTCGAAGTTAAACACTACAATCCCCAGTACAACAACAGCGGCAGCCACGCCCATGGCAGCGCGCCCAGCCATTCGGTTCCACCAAGGTGTAGGCTGGGTACTTTGTCTAGGCACTGGTCCAGGTTTTACAGCCACAGGCTGCATTTCCTGAAGCGCACTTCCCTGCTCTTCACGTGCGCGGTCAATGGCATCAAGCTGAGGCATGATGGAATCCACCAGGCTGAACGCCGGGGAAACCGTAGGCAATTCCTCCAGCTCGCGAGAGAGTGTCTGAAGAATAAGAAATTTTTCCGCACAGTCCGGGCAAGTCGCAATATGGTTCATTAATTGGGACGTCTCTTCTTCGCCCAGCTCATGATCCACATAACGCTGCATCCAATCCATCACCTCTTCCCCACACTTCATCCTGATACACCACCTTTCTGATATTCCTGAAGTAGCCCTTGTAATTGCTGTCTTGCACGATATAAGTATGACTTGACCGTATTTAGCGGCAAATCCAGAGAATCTGCAATCTCGTTATAGGAGAAATCCTGCAAATATCTTAAGACAATTACCGTCCGGTGGTGCTCAGGAAGTTGTTGTATAGCCTCACGAACATCCTGTGCCATGTAAGTGGTCAACACCTCGACCTCCACGTTTTGGGGATCGTTGAATATCATGTCGTGCTCGTCAATGGAAACCGAGGGCTTCGTTCTTCTGAATTTGTCGATGCATATATTCGTTACAATGCGTTGGACCCAGGTTTTAAACTGCGCTTTTTCCTCATAAGAGTTAATTTTGGAATAGATCCGTATGAGGGCTTCTTGTGAAGCATCCATGGCGTCCTGCTCATTGTTTAGAATGTAATATGCCGTACGGTACACATGCTGTTCTATCTCTCTTAATAGGGTAATGAGAGCGTCGCGATCGCCCGATTGAGCGGCTCGAATGAGTCCCTGCTCTACCACAAAGGATCCCCCTCTCCCTGCAATATTACAGACGTATCCCTTTTGCAAATTGTTGCAGGATAGACGTCTGACACTAATTTTATTTTTTTAACAAAAAAAATTATACCAAAAAGCCCAGAATCCCCAGCGTATCCTCCCTTAGAATAACAGAAAAAGGGAAGGTAGTCACCTTCCCCTAGCTCCTACATACATCTAAATGCTAGCCTATCGAGCTGCAAGATCATATTGTTACTTCTTGGAAACCAAAAAATCAGATATGAGTTCTAATTGATAAGTCAGAGCAATCGGATCTTGAAAATAAAAATCGTCGATTGAGTATTGATATACTTTACCTGATTTAACGGCAGAAAGGTTCTTCCACACACTTTTAGATAAAATATCTTTTCCTTGGTCTGTTCCGTCGCCTCTAATACCCAACATTAAATAATCGGCATCGCCCAGCATCTCCGGTAAAGCCTCTATTGAAATGTTGGCCCATCCCTTCTCGAACGCTGCCTTTTCTACCTTCTCAGGAGCATGAAGTCCCAGCTCATCATAAAGTATGGCTCCTCCACGTCCATAAGATTTTCCATATAGATATAATTCTTTTCCTGTAATCTCAAAAATAGCGATTTTTTTACCCGAATCAATGACGTCAGACAAAGCCTGTTTCTTCTCAGCAATCTTGGTTGCAAAATCAGCCAGGCAATTCTTCGCTTCCTGCTCCTTGTTTAACACTTTGCCCAGCTCCATCAGACGGTCCTTATATTGATATTTACCATATGGAATAAACACTGTAGGCGCTATTTTTTTCAGATTTTCATACGCTTTCTCATCATAGGTAATGATCAAATCCGGTTTCAGGGTGATCACCTTTTCAAGGGACAATGCGGAACTGTCACCGATATTTGCAACACCATTCAAATATTTTTTATAGTATGGAGCATCAAATACAGTGTCTGGAGCCCCTACAGGTGTAACACCAAGTGCTAGCACATCACCTACATAATCATCGACTGCCACTACGACACGCTGGGGATGCTCAGGAAGAGTAATTGTACCTTTATCACTTTCATATGTACGTGTGGCAGCTTCATCTCCAGTTGATGTGGTCTTGAGAGCAGTCGATTGACCGCTTTCTGTTACAGTCCCACCCCCACTTGTAGCGCATGCGCTCAATACCAGCATTAACGAAATGATGAACAAACAAGCTGATGCTCTGAATTTAAAATAACTCACAATATTCCTCCCATTAATAATGATTCTCATTTTCATTACTCATATGATTCTATCAAAGCTTACAGCTACTGTCCATGCAGATTGGATTCAAAGCAAACAGCCCACTCCTGAGAGTGAGCACCCGTTTTAGTGTGTTGTTGTACTGATAAAAAAGGATCGAAAAAACTATTTGCGTTGGTACCGCACACTCAGTTTTCCTTGCTGTGCTCGAATCTGTATCTCTCCCATCGTATCTGTTCGATATATAGCAGAATTAACTGCCGATAAACGTTCCAATACCGCTTCATTCGGATGTCCGTAAGTATTGGTCGCACCGACCGAAATAACAGATACTTTCGGTCGCCAGTAGGATAACCACTCTTCCGAGGTGGAGTACTTGCTGCCGTGATGTGCTATTTTCATGACATCTATAGCTTTCCTTACAGCCCCCGTTGCTCCCTCATCTTTCACACTTGATGAAAAACGAGTTAATTCAGAGAGCAACGACGACTCTGCTGCATCATCCATATCTCCTGTGAACAAAAAAGAGGCTCCCTCCATCTCCAATATCATGGCAACAGAGTAATGATTCTGTTCCTTCATAACAGGCAACTGCTCAGATTCGTTCTCCGGTAGTGTAAACGGATAGAGAAAGCGGATTTTCGTAGCCTGGTCTGGTTCCCATTCCATACTATGATGTGCACCATACAGCTTGATCTGCTTGTCTAAAGCCGTGTTCAACAGCTTACGAAATGGGGTTTTATCTGTCAGGGTACCGTTAAAAAACAAGGTAGATACAGGAATCTGGTCAAGCACAGCCTGTAGTCCTCCGGCATGATCATGATCTCCATGCGTTAAAATGACAGCGTCCAGGCGATGCACACCTCGTTGCTTTAGCAAGGGTACAATCGTATCTTCACCCACCTCGTAGGGATCTGCACGCTTGCGCCAAGCATTTTTCCCTGTCGCAAAATCCATTGTACCCCCACCATCAACCAAGATATGTTTCCCGCCCGGCGTTGTAATTAAAATGCTGTCACCTTGGCCCACATCCAGATATTGAACAATTCCCGTATTTCCCTCACCAGGAGATTGGTAACCTGTATACAATATTCCAAGCCAAGCAATAACACTTAGAGCCAGTGCCAAATGACGATAACCATTCCACTGTCGACTTGCAAATTTCCCTGCTCCCTCAGGTTCAGGAGCCGTATGCAATATAGCCGCCCATTCTGGAGAGGCTGCTAATCCTGTATATATAGGTGATGAAATGGCAGTAGAATTCAAGACGGTAATGTCGTTCGTTTGCCTGCGGGATGTCAGCCACCTTTTGAGCCAGTACAAAACACTGTACAGAGCTGCGTAATACGCCATGACCCACAGGATGGAAGAAGACGGCCAAATACTCACATAAGCATCATCTACATTCAGCCATTTCACTAGTAAAAAGGTCAAATCGTTCAATTGCTCTGCCGGCCACGCAAGAATACGAGCCCCATCCCCCCACAAAAAGGAAAGCCCCATCGCCACCGTACCTAATGGAAGCACGATATATGAAATAAGGGGTACAAGCACAAAATTGGCCGCAAATGATAACAACGAAAATTGATTAAAGTAGAATACCGTCATTGGAAACGAAACAAGCTGTGCCGTAATTGTAATCGCAACTTCACCGCCGATTAGGAAAGGCCATTTGGCGAAAAACGGCTTCATAAGCGGCATATAAATGAGCAACCCACCTGTCACCAAAAAGGAAAGCTGAAAGCTGACGCTAAGTAGATAATATGGATTCCAAATCAGCATGAGCAACGCGGATATACTTAGAATATTAAGTCCGTCTTTGAGCATACCTCGTCGGGCTGCAAACAAGCCGATCATCGCCATAATTCCCGCCCTCACAACAGAGGGAGAGGCACCTGTCAGCAGGACATAAGCCGGAATGAGTATCATCACGACCGTAAGAGATGTCTCGCGGCTAACTCTTAGTAGCTTGAGTAAATATAATAGTGTAGCTGCATATACCGCCACATGCATGCCCGATATTGCTAAAATATGCGTTAAACCAAGCTGCGTAAACTCGTTATACGTTGCTGGGTCCAACTCATCTGTTACCCCAAGTACCAGTCCTTTCATATATCCTGCGTGATGAAGTGATGTAAATGCCGATTCCATTCTCTGCCCTAGCTGCTCCCTAAGCTGATCATTCCATCTGAACAAAGTGTAGCGGTTCCACAGTGAAGCCTCCTGCTTCTGTAACGAGGCTGCCCCATCGCCTTTGAAAAGCCAGTGGATTTCCTGTGTGTGCAGGTATTCACTATAATCAAAGCCACCAAAGTTCCCCGCTTTTGCAGGAGCCTTTAAGGTGCCACGCAGTAGGATTGCATCTCCACGTTGCCACGCTGCCGCAAGTTGCTGTTCCTGCTTGGCAGCCAACTTGATATGAACAATGACCTGTTCAGAAATTAGTGCACGATTCTCGTCCTTTTTCGAATGACTTCCGTAGTGATTGATTGAGGTGACTCTCATCTCAAACTGTGTTCGATCACCATCTACCTGTACTTCAGAAGCGATAAGCCCTGCTACTTGAACAGGCATGTCTTCCAACATAGAAGACGATACATGAAGAGCATCGGGAATACTGCTAACATTATGCGTATCATGCCAATACCAATGAAATCCACCCCCGCTGATTGCAAGCCAAAGTAATACCATATGCCGGATGGGGATTTTCATCCATAAAGCTATAAGCGGAAAGATCAGGGTAACCCCCGCCCAGAGCAACAAAAGCATCCGTCCAGAATACAGACATGCTCCCGCACTTCCTGTAATCCAACAAACAGTAAGGGTCAATATAGGTCTAGTTAACACAAGCTTAGCTTGAATACAATCACCTTCCGGTAGCAAACATTGCTTTTTGTCCAAAATAAGCAAAACAAAAAGAACCTCTGACAAAATAGCATTCGTCAGAGGTTCTTCCTCGTTTACTTTTTAATTCATTACATCCATCAGCGTTTCTTTCGGTGGATGATAGGTCTTCAGCATACGAAAGGCGATTCCCTTTTCCTCCATCATAGCACGAACCTTGTCGGCATCTTTGGGATAAGGTCTGTGGTATACAATCTCCACAATACCGCTGTTCGCCAACATATTGGCACACGTCCAGCATGGCTGGTCGGTGACATATACTGAAGAGCCTTCACGATCAATTCGGTCAGTAAACAGTAGCAGGTTCTGCTCCGCATGAATAGTGCGAATACAACGCTGCTTCTTAACCATTTCCTCGCGCCCATCACGTTGAACGACCTCATACTCCTCTGAGATCATACAGCCTGCCTCAGAACAGTCAGGCACCCCGGATGGTGCTCCATTATAGGCCGTCCCCAAGAGCTTTTTACCTTGTACAAGTACGGCTCCAACATGACGCCGCGCACAGCGCGAACGGGTGGATACCATATAAGCGATATCCATGAAATAGGTGTCCCAGTCCTTGCGTACATCTGCACTCATTTCCATCTCTCCCGTATAAACAAGTTAAAACGTAAACCATATCCGCTACCGCCGTTCTCAGGGCCTGTACATTGTAATCTTATATAAGTTACAAGCTGACATACGGCTTCATTTTCGCCAACATTTTAGCTCCGATTCCCTTTACATGATCCAAATCGTTTACACGTTTGAACGCCCCATGCTGATTACGGTAGTTCAAAATAGCCTCGGCTTTTTTAGCCCCAACCCCTGGTAGCTCCATTAACTCGGCAGTAGTCGCCGTGTTGATGTTTACCTTTTTTTCGCCGGAAACGGGTGTAGTAACCGAATCACTTACCGTATTGGTCCTACTCGTCGTTGCACCAGTAGAAATCTGCACAGTATCACGTTTCACATTGTCAGCGGCTTCGGCATTCCTACTGCGCTCAGCTTTGTCTGATGGTTCTTTTACAGCAGGCTTTTTCTGGGCATAGTCACTGCTGCGCTGCGACTCATTTGGCTCTGAATCCATCGCCACAGCCTGCTCCACCTTATGGTTAAGTAAAGTCCACTCTTCTTGCGGCTCAGAGCGCTGTCCTCCGGCAAATAAAATAAGTCCACTCCCGATTACAGCAAGCGTTATCGCTGTTCCTGTCCATACGCGTTTCATTTCCGTATCGTCCCCTACTCCACATGGATTTCGGGAAATTGAGCCGACTGAAAACACCGTCTCAATCAAACAGAGCAAGTCTGTTCAATTCCCGTTAAACCGGAGGGTACAAACAACCTCCATACGGTCTCGCTGTGAGCATTTTTACAAAAAAGTGGTACGACCCCGGGCACGATCTAACATGCTCAGACATAAAATTCGTCATGTCGGCCAAGACCAGGCGCATACACTAAGAAGAATGACAGCTGACAGCACAGCGTCTATACCGCAAAGTATGAAAGGAGGACGTTGAACAATGAAAGTTGGATTTATTGGGACTGGCAGCATGGGAAGTCTGCTAATTGAGTCTTTTATTAATTCTAACGCACTCAAGGCGCAGCAAATATCAGCAAGCAATCGAACGCATTCCAAGGTAACCGAGCTAGCCCGTCGTTATCCAGGTTTGCATGCAGCCCAAAGCAACCGTGAAACGGCAGCGGAAAGCGATGTTCTGTTTATCTGTGTGAAGCCGCTGGAATCAAAAGCCGTAACGGATGAAATACGCAACGTCATTACAGAAGAGCAAATCGTCGTATCTATCACAAGCCCGGTGCAGATTCGTATTTTGGAGCATGCACTGAAAGCCAAAGTGTCCAAAATTATTCCCAGTATCACCCACCAAGTGGGCAGCGGAGCCTCACTATGCATCCATGGAAGCCGGATTACAGAGGAGGACCGCACCCTTCTGGAAGAGCTTATGTCCCACATCAGCAGGCCGATTCGGGTTAAAGAATCTTATACTCGAATCACGTCGGATTTTTCGAGTTGCGGTCCTGCTTTCTTGGCCTTTTTTATGGACCAGTGGATTCAAGCCGCAGTTCAAGCTACAGGTATAGACCGTACGGAGCTATGCGCCCTGGCCGGTGAAATGATCATCGGCACTGGAAAGCTACTCACGGAAGGCGGGATGACACCAGCCGAGTTACAGGCCAGAGTGGCGGTTCCCGGAGGTATTACCGCCGAAGCTCTCGCACTGTTGGACATCAGCCTGCATAGTGTCTTTCCCGAGCTGATACAAGCCACGCACAACAAGTATGAAGAAGACATGCAAAAGGTGGATGTCTCCTTCGGCTTAAAGCCAATTAACCGGCAACAATATTAACCAGCTTACCTGGAACAGCAATTACCTTGCGGATCGTTTTGCCGGCCAGTGCCTGCTGAACATTGTCCAACGACACAGCAAATGCTTCCATCGCTTTAGCATCAAGATCCTTGGCAATCGTTGCACGCTGCACAATTTTACCATTCACTTGCACAACAATTTCCACTTCGGCGTCCACCGTCCATGCTTCATCATAAGCAGGCCAGGCCGCGTAGGTAATGCTATCATTGTGCCCCAGCAGCTGCCACAATTCCTCGGCCAGATGGGGTGCAAGCGGCGACAGCATTTGCACGAAGTTTTCCATTGCTGCACGCGGCAGAAGGTCTGCTTTGTATGCATCGTTGGTGAAGATCATCAGCTGACTGATCGCTGTATTGAAGCGCAGTGCATCCAGATCTTCGGTTACTTTTTTCAGCGTTTTATGCCAAGTACGATTGAACTCATCGCTACCGCCGTCATTTGTAATTTTATCGTTCAGGCTACCATCCTCGGAAACAAACAGGCGCCATACGCGGGACAGAAAACGATGTGCTCCTTCTACCCCATTCTCATTCCATGGCTTGGTCGCTTCCAGCGGCCCCATAAACATCTCATAAATACGCAGCGTATCGGCGCCAAACGTATTGACAATATCATCAGGATTAATGACATTACCGCGTGATTTACTCATTTTTTCATTGTTATTGCCCAAAATCATACCCTGGTTGACCAGCTTATAAAAAGGCTCTTTCGTTTCCACTACGCCGATATCATACAGTACCTTATGCCAGAAACGGGCATACAGCAAGTGAAGAACCGCATGTTCCGCTCCGCCAATATACAAATCAACAGGCATCCATTCACGTTGTTTCTCTTTGGATACAAGCTCTTTGTCATTTTTCGGATCAATAAAGCGCAGGTAATACCAGCAACTGCCTGCCCATTGCGGCATTGTATTTGTCTCGCGGCGTGCTTTCATACCTGTCTCAGGATCAATGGTTTCGATCCAATCTGTTGCGTTCGCCAGCGGGGATTCACCTGTACCTGAAGGCTTGATATTGTCCATCTCCGGCAGTACGAGCGGAAGTTGGTCCTCAGGAACGGGTTTGATCGTTCCATCTTCCAGATGAATTACCGGAATCGGCTCGCCCCAATAGCGTTGACGGCTGAACAGCCAGTCACGCAGGCGATAGGTGACTTTACCGTGTCCTTTGCCCTCAGCTTCCAGCCATTCAATCATCTTCGGAATCGCTTCCTCGTTGGTAAGTCCATTCAGCGGGCCGGAATTGACGTGCGGTCCATCCTCAGTATATGGCTCATTAGCCACATCTCCACCTTGGACAACCTCAATGATATTCAATCCGAATTGCTTGGCAAATTCCCAGTCACGCGCATCGTGAGCAGGTACAGCCATAATCGCTCCAGTTCCGTAGCCTGCAAGTACATAGTCAGCAATCCAGATCGGCAGCTTTTCGCCGTTCACCGGGTTCACTGAATAAGCTCCTGTGAATACGCCTGTTTTATCCTTGGCCAGATCCGTACGCTCCAGATCGCTTTTACGAGCAGCTTGTTCACGGTACTGTTGTACAGCATCCTTTTGCTCAGGCGTAGTGATAATATCTACCAATTCTTGCTCTGGTGCCAGCACACAGTAGCTTGCGCCGAACAGTGTATCTGGACGGGTTGTAAACACTGTGAGTTGCTCGTCATAGCCTTCAATTGGAAAACGAACCTCTGCCCCGGTAGACTTACCGATCCAGTTCCGCTGCATATCCTTAATACTCTCAGACCAATCCGGTTCCTCCAGATCCTCCAGCAGACGATCCGCGTATTCCGTAATTTTCAGCATCCATTGACGCATTGGTTTACGGACGACCGGATGACCGCCACGCTCACTCTTACCGTCAATAACTTCTTCATTCGCTAGCACCGTTCCCAGCGCCGGGCACCAGTTCACAGGTACTTCAGCTACATATGCAAGGCCGCGCTTGTACAGCTGGATGAAGATCCACTGTGTCCATTTGTAATAATCAGGATCCGTCGTGCTGATTTCACGATCCCAGTCGTAGGAGAAGCCGAGCGATTTGATTTGACGGCGGAAGTTATTTACATTTTTCACCGTAATTTCGCGTGGGTGCTCCCCTGTATCCAGCGCATGCTGCTCGGCAGGCAGACCGAAGGCGTCCCAACCCATCGGATGCAGTACGTTGTAGCCGCGCATTCTTTTATATCGTGAAACAATATCCGTAGCTGTGTAGCCCTCTGGGTGGCCTACATGTAGGCCGGCTCCAGATGGGTACGGAAACATATCCAAAGCATAAAACTTCGGTTTGCCCGGCTCTTCCCCGGTGCGGAACGTCTTGTTCTCATCCCAATATTTCTGCCATTTTGGTTCAATACTTTGCGGTTGATAGCCGTGCTTCGGCTGTGTGTCTGTCATTGTCTTTTCCTCCTCAAACGGTATGCAACAAAAAAACCTCTGCATCCCGTAGCGTGTCAGCGCTAGGGACGAGAGGTTATATTCCCGTGGTACCACCCTAGTTAGCAGAAAGCGTTCTTCGCGTTCTACTCCCTTTGCACCTGATAACGGAGGTGATCCGATGCGGGTTAATAACAGGATACAAGCACCTGTAAAGGCGTTCCTGCGTTGGACGCATATCTCCGAGGCGAGTTCACTTTGCACTGTCAACCGGCTTGCACCACCCGCCGGCTCTCTACATGTCCAGACAAAGCTACTATTCCTCATCAGCGATTGTTTAACCGTTAATAATGGCACTATTATATTGAAAACCGCGAAAAAAGTCAAATAAGGACTATCTTTGGTGTTAAAGACCCTCTTCATACTAATTGTTCATGACACATGCATACGAATGTTTTATAATAACTTCGAATTAAATTGATGCAAATTGAGTTGAGTTGAGATAAGAAAGGTGAGCTGAGACATGGCACAGATTAAAATTTTCGGAATAAAAGAAGCTCTAAATCCAATCAAAAAGCAGCTTTCAGAGGTGATTCATTCTGCTGTGGTGGATGCATTCAAATACCCTCCAGACAAGAGGTTTCATCGTTTTTTCCCTATGGATCAGGAAGACTTTATATATGCCGATGGTCGCTCTGAGGCGTACACCATTATTGAAATCAGTATCTTTGAAGGCAGAACGACAGAAGCTAAGAAGCAGCTCATCCAGCTGTTATTCCAACGAATTATGGACCATTTTGGCATTGCTCCACAGGATCTTGAGATTACTATATTTGAAACGCCCAAACAGAACTGGGGTATTCGGGGTGTACCGGGTGATGAGCTTCAGTTGAACTATAAAGTGAATATATGAGTGCAAAAAGACGCCCTTCATGTCATCATGAAAAGCGTCTTTCTTTTCCTAAATTTGCTCAATGAGTCTTCACTATTTTACAGCAACATAAAACAGTCTCGCCGCGTCATCTTCTGCTTCTACCCATTCAAAATCCGCATATACCTTCACATCACGAAAACCTGCTTTGGACAATTCTGCTTTCATCCAGTCTGGATCATAGGCACGCTGTACATGAATTTCCTCGAAACGCTGATACAGATCGCGTCCTTCATGTTCTGCTTTCGCAAAGATACTAAGATGATGCTCAATTTCACAACGGGGAGTGTCCAACGCACATGTCCAGATATATGAGATAGAGCGATCATCCAGTACGAATGGCTGCTCTTCATCATAACGTAAAAACGTCTGCGGATGATGTACATCGAACAAGAAGGTTCCGCCAGGCTTCAGTCCAGCATGAGTTCTACGAAAAGTAGAAATTATATCTTCTTCCTCCAACAAGTAATTCAGACAATCGCAAAAAGAAATTACAGAATCCACAGGCTCGGGTAAAATCCATTCTCTCATATCCTGCTGTATCCAGCGAACGCTTCCCTCACGAAACAATCGCTGTCCCTGGGGAGTGGTTTCCATTTTGCGACGGGCTACTGCCAGCATGTCAGAGGATAAGTCGATTCCAGACACTTCGAAGCCCGAGTTAACTAGGGGAATCGTAATCGAACCCGTTCCACAGCCCAGTTCGGCCACCGTATGCGGCATACCGTACTGATCCCAAGCCTGCCGTGCAAAGCGTAACCAGTCCGGGTACGGCATGTCCTGCATCAGCTCATCATACACATAGGCAAACTTCCGGTAAGAAGCCATTTTTTATTCCCCATTCCCGTCCTTCGGTTTCGGCATTTTCTCCACTAGGTAGGTCCAGTTTTCCTTTTGTGTAACCATTCCTTCCTTCATCAGCTTGCCCATCGCACGCTTGAAGGCGGATTTACTAATACCAAACCGTTGTTTGATAATATCCGGCGGCGTTGCGTCGGAGTAAGGCATGCCGCCACCCGGACGCTCTTTCAGAAAAGCAATCAACCGCTCCGCATCCTCATCACGGCCTACTTCCTTGCGTGGTGACATCGCCAGATTGACCCGACCGTCTTCCCGAACAAGCGTGACCCGTACCTTGACCTCTTCGCCCAAGCGAAGCATCCGGTTACGCTCCGAGGAATGAATCATTCCAATCGCGCCAAAACCAAGCACACCTCCGTCCACCAGGACGAATGTGCCCATCTGAAGCGGCTTGTACACAGTCGCCTGCACCCACGTATTCAGCCACGAATCAGGGGCGTGGAAGCACAACGGAGCCAGCTCCTGTTCCCCTGCCAGCTTAGCCCGCAGTCTGCCTTGCTTGTCATGCTCCATAATGGCATACACGTAGTCGCCCACACGAGGATGCAAATCTCGGTTTTCTGGCAACTCACGAATCGGCAGCAAAAGCTGACGACCCAATCCCATCTCCAGGAAACAACCCAAACGCGGATGCACATCGGCCACCTCAAGCTTTGCCATTTCGCCCAACGACAAGAACGGCTTTTTCATAGTTGCGGCCAAACGGTCCTCTGTATCGTGAAAAATAAATACCTCCAACCGTTCACCAACTTCGATTTCACGTGTCAGCTCCGTATAATGCAGCAGCACATCCTGCTCACCAACAGTGAGAAAATAACCGAAAGGAGATACCTCACGATCCACCATAATGGTGACATAAGTACCGGCGATCAAACTCATACCTTTTCCACAACCTTAGCATCCGACCAGAGTCGTTCAATGTTATAGTATTCGCGCTCGTCGCGATGGAAGACATGCACTACGACATCCCCCAAATCCATTAGCACCCAACGGGCGGAATCCATTCCTTCGATTCCTTTGATGGTTACACCTTCATCATGAGCGCGTTTGCGAATTTCTGTTGCAATCGCCTGTACCTGTGTATCCGAATTACCGTGGCAGATGACAAAATAATCAGCTACTAGTGATATTCCCCGCAAATCCAGTGCGACAATATTCATTGCCTTTTTATCATTTGCAGCATCAACCGCTGTTTGCATTAATTGCTCATTAGTTAGGGTCATTCATGAACCTCCGTTTTTCTCTGTTTTAGTTGTTGAATCAAGTCATTGCGCGACAAGACTGTCAGTGGAAAAATAACCTTTTTCTTTTCCAGCAACAATGTAATCGTGGAGTCAAATCCAGCGATAAGGCCCTGCTCCAAGCTTTTCTTTGCCTGTTTACGGATATGCTCAACCCCCGGAAAATCCCGTCCCGGTTCGATGTAATCAGCGAGACACACGACTTTATCCAGCAGGCTCATACCTACGCGTCCTGACGTATGCCAGCGGATCGCATTCCTTATTTCCGGATCATCCACTCCGTAATCTCTTGCTGCAACGCAGTATCCTACCTCTGAATGCCAGAGCTGCTTGTCATGTTCCAAAAGCTCCTGATCACATTCGGGATGACTGCGAATCACCTCTTCCATCTGCTGGACAGGCCAATATTTCGCTACATCATGAAAAATAGCCGCCAGTTCGGCCTTATCCGGATCTGCTCCATATCGCTGCGCAAGCTCAACTGAGGTATGCATAACACCTAGTGTGTGCTTCCAGCGCTTTTCAGGCATTTGACCAGCTACGGCTTTCATTAATTGCTCACGGCTGTACTTCATACAAACCGCCCCTTGTAATATAGTCATGCACACGATCAGGCACAAGATAACGGATGGTACGCCCTTCCGCAGCACGCTCTCGAATATCCGTCGACGAAATGTCCACCACTGGCATATCCGCCAGCAGTACCTTGTCCTGCAAATAATGCGGCAACTCATCCAACGCAAGCTGGAACCCTGGGCGCCGAACACCAATAAAATAAATTCGCTGCGCCAGTTCCTCAATTCCCTGCCAATGAGGCAAGTAGTTCACCATATCCGCACCAATAATAAAATAAAAATCCACAGCAGAGTGCAACTCCTGAAGCTCCTTGATCGTGTCAATGGTATAGGATACTCCCCCGCGAAGC
>NZ_WUDQ01000005.1:0-96802 GCF_009827695.1 Paenibacillus sp. OT2-17
GCCGCCAGCGTTCGTCCTGAGCCAGGATCAAACTCTCCATTAAAGACCAACCGAAGTCGGTTTATAGAAAGAGCGATAAGCTCATTTTGAAACTGACGAGATAAAAATATCTCTTGTTTGATTTTGCAAGCAAAATCGTTTTACTCACTCGTTGTTCAGTTTTCAAAGATCAAACATTCTTTTTCGGTCGATTCAGTTTATCGCTTCATCAACTCTTATATCATATCATCTCCGAACCAACTTTGCAAGCACTTTTTTTAAATCTTTTTTTGTAACACTCGCTCGCAATATTGTATTTCTTGGCCGGAATTAGAGTATACCACTCCCCATATTTAAATGCAACCGTTTTTTAATAAATTGTTTTTACTATCTTTATTGTTGTAATGACATCCTGTGTACTCTGTACTTTTGCTAAATGGACTTAGTTATCTGCATCCAAGAACGACGTGAGATCCATTCAATGATCTCGAATACGCGTGTTGCTCATTACAACTCATGTGCATATTCTGCTTTTTCTTTAATATTGATGATTTGACAAAGAAAGGATGGGTAAAAAAGATAAGGAGCTAGCAACAAACCATGCGATAGCAGCTTTGTTTCACGCAACTTTAGGTAATGATTAATTATAACTGTATAGAGGAGTAGATTTACTAATGAAGCAACGAAGGCGAACATGGACGAGAATTGTGTTTCTTATCATCTCTTGCTTACTGCTTTTCGTGATCTCAGGATTTGTGTATGAGTGGATTGCATCCAAAAAGGATAAATCACAATACCCACCTCCGGGGGAATTGGTCGATGCCGGGGGTTATCGACTCCATATTCGTAAACTCGGTAACGGCTCTCCAACAATATTGCTTGAATCAGGGAGCGGGGAAAGTAGCCTGTCATGGAGAGATATTCCCGAAAAACTGTCATCATTCGCCACTGTTGTATCCTATGACCGGGCAGGCTATGCCTGGAGCGAGGAGGCTGCTACTCCACGAACCGGGGAAAACATCGTTCGAGAGCTTCATGTCGCCTTAAAAAACGCAGACATCCAAGCTCCTTATATTCTGGTAGGCCATTCCCTTGGAGGGATGTACTCAAGACTGTACGCGCAGACATACAAAGACGAAGTGGCAGGATTGGTTCTGGTGGATGCCAGGCCTGAAAATGACGCTCGCCGGACAAATGAGATCTATGCCAAGGAACGGCCTAAGGTCAATCCCTCCCCGTTAATATCCATTCTCCTAGAAAAGTCAGGGGCTTTTCGCCTGTTCCCCAATTTAATGCTAACGGGTCGGGTCGAATATCAAGATAGAAAATCTTTTGTGAATATTGTCGCTTCCTCTAAATACTTTCGATCTGTTGCGGAGGAGGGTGATCTAGCAAGCACTACCGAAGATGCCATACGGGGACAGCATCTGGGTAACCTCCCTGTACGTGTAATTGCCCGGGGCATTCAACAAGATTTGACTCAGTTCGGTATTAGTAAACGCGGAAATGATCAGATCGAACAAAGCTGGCAAATGGGACAGCGCGAGATGCTTAACATCTCTACAAACAGCAAATTTATTGTTGCCAAGAAGAGCGAGCATATGATCATCCATGATCAACCGGAGCTTGTCATCCAAGTCATCCGTGAACTCATCACCGACACAAGACACTTTCAGTCAACCATGTCTAAAGCATACACAGATGATTAGGGACTTTATATGTTAAACAGCATAAAAAAATAAAAGACGCCCGAGTTCCTTCTATATAAAGGAATTCGGGCGTCTTTGCTGCCTAACACTTATTATGCTTGATTGAGCTTAGGACAAAATGGGCTTGTTTTTAGATGAGGCCTCTGTGACCTTGCCAAGTATCTGTCTCAGTACTTTAGCATTTTCCCCAATAAAACCGGAATCAAGCAGCACATCATGCGTTCCGATGACTTCGTATTCTTTGTATTGGCCAAGTGTCGCCTGTTGCCATAACAATTTATCTAATGATGTATCCGGACCAATACTATCATCCTCTGCAATTAGAGCATGGATATTCGCATGAACTTCACCTGAGTTAATAAGCTCATCGCGGTAGACGGAGTAAACCAACATTTTGTCCATGACTCGCTCCCTGTCCACTGGATCGGCGAGGAATGCTTTGTACTGGTCCCTAATGCTGTCCAGTACCATCTCGACAATCTCTTCAAGCTCCTCCGGTGTCGATTCATCCTTGGACATCTTTCTCATAGCATCTACCATAATAAGGTCGCTAACATGGTGACCTCGGCTTTCCATGGCTTTCGCTACCTCGAAGGCGAGATTTCCTCCAAGTGAGTATCCCAGGAATACATATGGGCCCTCTGCTTGAATATCCACGATGGCATCGATGTATCGATCCAGCATATCTTGACCCTGGAAACGATCGCCGATAAATTCCATCCCGTACACCTCGCAAAGCCCTTCCAGCTCCTTGGCCATCTCATAGTACCCCAGAGAGTGGCCTACCCGTGGAGGGAAGCAAAACACTTTGAGCGTTCCTTTCCCTGGGAAGCGGATAATTTCCATTTCCTCTTCATTAGCAGCAGTTGTTGCCTGCAGCTTGGAAATTTCATGCGCCATTTCTTCCACAGTCGGCAGATTAAACACGACTTGGAGTGGGAGCTGGACGCCCATACCGGACGAGATCCTTTGGATCAAGCCCAATACTTTCAGGGAATGGCCCCCAAGTTCGAAGAAATGATCCCTGATCCCGATTTCCTGTACGCCGAGCACTTCGGACCAAATCTGAGCGAGCTCTACTTCTGTCTGCGTACGCGGCGCGATATACTCCGCTGTGCTCCGCAGAAGTGTTTCCGGTGCCGGTAGCGCTTTGCGATCCAATTTGCCATTCGGATTCAGCGGCATTTGTGCCAACTGTACGAAAGCAGTCGGAATCATGTAGCTTGGCAGCTCGCTGGCCAGTGCCTCGCGTAGTACGCCCGCTGCAAGCCCCTCTTCGGCCACAAAGTATGCACAAAGTTGAGTACTTCCGGTGGAGTCAGCCAGTGCTAGAACAACCGCTTCCTGCACCGATGGCACCTTCAGAATTTGTGCCTCCACTTCTCCCAGTTCAATGCGGTAACCGCGGATTTTTACCTGGTGATCGATCCGCCCCAAATACTCAATATTCCCGTCTGGCAGCCATCGGGCCAAATCGCCCGTTCGGTAAATTCGCGCTCCCGGTTTGTACGGGTGAGGAATGAACTTCTCTGCCGTCAGGTCCGGCTGGTTGAAATACCCCCGCGCTACCCCTTCGCCCGCAATGCAGAGTTCTCCCGGTACCCCCACAGGTGATACCTGAGAAGCGCTGTCCATCATCCATACTTGGACGTTAGCGTACGGTTTGCCGATCGGCACATGCATTAGGGCCGCAGTTTCAAGGCTCGTTGTATACCGAGTCGCATATACGGCTGCTTCCGTAGGACCGTAGATGTTTTCCAGTACTGCGTAAGGAGATACTTTATAATACTCTTCCACAAGTTTGGCAGGCAGCGTCTCGCCGCAGGCAAACAGGTATTTCAGAGTAAGGAATCCTTGGGTGCCGCTTTCTTTCAAGTATTGAACGAGCACACTGAGCATCGACGGCACCAAATTGAGATGCGTGATACGGTTCGTATCCACGGCCCCTAGCAGTGCCATCGGGTCTTTGTCCACGCCTTGTGGCAGGATCACGAGAGTCCCCTCTCCAAAGAACCAGCAGAACAGCTCCGGCACGGAGAAGTCAAAGGTAAATGTCGTTTTGAGCAGGAAACGGTCGCCTGCCAACATCGGATATTCAGCTTCCAACTGACTCAGCGTATGGACGGCAGCGCGATGTTCAATCATTACCCCTTTCGGCTTGCCGGTTGAACCTGACGTGTAAATGATATACGCCAGATGCTCCGGCCCCGCAATTGGCTCCAGATTCGAGCTATCCGCATGATACGCCTGCGGATCATCAAGTGCCAGGATCGTGCCAGTGAACGGAAAACGATCTTTGAGATGGTTCTTCGTCAGCAGAAGCTTCGCTCCCGAATCCTCCAGCATGTGGCGAATACGATCTTCTGGGAACTCCGGATCAATCGGTACATAGGCCCCGCCAGCTTTTAGAATGGCATGAATGCCAATGATCATCTCAAGCGAACGCTCGACCATGATGCCGACTGGTTGGTCCGGTCTGACCCCTTGGGCACGCAGCGTACGTGCAAGGCGGTTCGCCTGCTGATGAAGTTCTCCATAGGTAAGCTCCGTTTCACCGTAAATAAGTGCTGTACAATCCGGTGTGAGTGCTGCTTTTTCCTCAAATATACCGTGAAGGGTCTGCTCACGCGGATAAGGAGCTGCTGTATCGCCCCACACCTCTATAATCTGCGATTTCTCTTCTGGCGTGATCAGCTCCAGCTCATCAATACGGATAGCAGGTTGAACAGCAACGCTTGTCAGAATTCTCGTCAAGTGTCCTTGAATTCGTTCCACGCTCTCCCGATCATAGACGCGGGCATTGTAACGGTACAAGAACTCCAGATTACGACCCGGCAGCACAATGAGGTTAAAATCATAATTCGTCTGTTCAAACATCTGAACATCCGTAATTTTGTATTCAGCCTCTTCACTGGCAATTTTCTCTTCCAAATGCTCTTCTACTGGGTAATTTTCGAACACCATAATATGAGAAATCAAATCTTGCTTTTGTTCGCTCTGTGCTTGAATCTCATAGAGCGGATAGGAATCATAAGCATGTCCTGCCAAATATAATTCCTGCTGTCTTTTCATCACATGGGAGAACGAATCGCTTCCCTCGGCCTGTACCCGAACCGGAACTGTATTAATGAAGAGACCGATCATGCTTTCGATACCCGGAATCTCGGCAGGTCTTCCCGATACCACACTTCCGAAGACGATATCCTGGCTTCTATTGTAGCGCTGCAGCACGATTCCCCAGGCTGCTTGCATCAGCGTATTCATCGTCACCTGATGCTGTTTGGCCACCTGTTCCAGGCGATCGGTCAGTTCCGCATCCAACGTGAATACCAGCTTCTCCGACACGTAGGCTTCTGCTTTTGCCGATGGCTGTGTGATGGCTTGTGGCAGCTTCGTCTGCTGCTCGTAGCCTTCCAGGTACCCTCTCCAGTAAGAGGATGCCTCTTCCTCGCCTTGCTTCTCCAACCATTGAATATACTGGCTGTACGATACAGCTGCAGGAAGCTCAGGTTCCCTTTGCTCACGCAGAACCCCATACGTCTCAAACACTTCCTGGAGCACAAGCGGCATACACCAGCCATCCAAAATGATGTGATGAGAGCTCCACAGCAAATGGTAAGCCTCTTCTGCTGTACGTAGAATAGCAACACGCAGCAATGCTTCTTCAGCAAGATTAAAGCCTCTTGCTTTGTCCTGAGCAGTATAAGCTGCAAGACGCGCTTGAATTTCATCGGCTTCCAGCTCGTGCAGATCCTCGTATACGAAGTCACACGCTCTTTCTTTGAACACAATCTGAATAGGGAAATCGCCCCACCCGGCATGGAAATTGGTTCTCAATATGGCATGCCGTTTCATCAGATATTTTAAGCTGCGTTTGAAATCCTCAGGATAGAATGCTCCCTGAATTTCAAACTTGGCCTGCTCAAAGTAGACTTCCGAATGAGGCTCCAGCAAGCTGTGGAACAACATTCCTTTTTGCATCGGCGTCAGTTTATACATATTTTCAATACTGCCGATATGCCGTGTCTGCTCTTCTAACTCCTCAATCTTTTCCAAGCTGATATCTTTGAGGAGTACATCGCTTGGTGTAAGTTCTGTTCTTTTCTTACTTACGCAATGTCCAATAACTTCGCTGAGACGGTTCTTCAGAATGCCAACAAACTTAGCCACAGACTCCCCGTGGAACTGATGACGGTTATAGCTGACCGAAAGTTGAAGCTGTCCTTCGGCAATCAGTCCATTAATGTTCAATGTCTGATGCTGCACCATCTGCTCACTGACCTCAGGTCCTACTGAGTAAGGCGATACTTCCATCGTCCCTCCTGCAAGATCCTGGTCGAACTGTCCCAAGTAGTTGAAGGTAATCTCAGGTTCAGCCGAGAAGGAGGAGACATCGGAACCGCCGCTTAAATATTTCAAAATACCATATCCGACACCTTTGTTCGGGATACGACGCAAGCCTTCCTTGACGTGCTTGATTCTGGCGCCGATCTCCAATTCCCCTCCCATCTCAAGGGCGACAGGGTATTGACTTGTAAACCAGCCTATTGTACGAGTAATATCCAGTTCCGGCACAACAGGCTCCCGTCCATGTCCCTCCAGAAGGATGCCTACACGTTCGATTCCCGTCCACTCGTGAACAGCCATACCCAGAGCCGTCAGGAGCAGATCGTTGACCTCCGTATTGTAAGTGCGGTTCGCTTCTTTCAGGAACTGCTCTGTCTCTTCTGGTGACCATCTCACCGTGACAGCCTCACTGTCTTTGATGAGAAGAGCGCCGTCTACCTTGTCTTTGGGAAGAGGGACAAAGCCATCTCCCTCTACCTCTGCCCAATAGCTGCGTTCTTGTTCAGCCGCCAGACTGTTCGCAAATTGTGTGATTCCCTCAACCCATGCACGGTACGAATCTGTCTTCTGTGGAAGCTTGACCGCTTCTCCACGTACTGCCTGCTCGTAGCCTTCCTGCAGGTCCTCAAAGAGAATACGCCAGGATACGCCATCCACAGCCAGATGATGAATAACGATCAACAGATGTTCGCCTTCCACACAGCGGAACAGACCCAGTCTAAAGAGAGGTCCATCCTCCAGAGAGATGCTGCGCTGAATGGCTTCCGCACCTGCTTCTATTGCTGAAGCCGGGTCTGTTTCAGCCCGCAGGTCGTGGATTTGGAGGCTATAGAGTTCACCCTCACCCACGCTCCGGTTCCAGGCCTCCAACCCCTGCTCTCCTTGGCGGAACACCAGTCGTAAAGCATCATGATGCTCTGCAATTTTCCGAACAACCTCGGCGAGCGCATCGGTATTGAAGCCATCCCGTCGGTACAACATGACCGACTGATTAAAGTGATGCAGATCCATTGACTGTTCATGGAAGAATCTGTGCTGGGCAGGTCCCAGTCTTACCGCTCCGTGTACCTCGCTTTGATCCGCAATTCGGCTGACCACACTAACGCGCTGCGCCAACTCTGCAATTGTCGGATAACCGAACAAATCCTTCATTTCAAGCTTATAGCCTGCTTGAAGAAGCCTTGAGGATACTTGAATGGATTTGATCGAGTCACCTCCAAGCTCAAAGAAATTATCATGAATGCCGACAAGCGGCACGCCGAGTACACCTTGCCAGATTGAAGCCAAAATGTTCTCCACATCCGTCCGCGGAGCGGTAAAGTCTGCTCCCGCCTTTATACCCGAGTTCGGTTCAGGCAGTGCCTTGCGATCCAGCTTACCATTCGGTGTCAGAGGCATCACCTCCAGTTGGACGAAGTAAGACGGAATCATATATGCAGGCAGTCCGGCAGACAGTTCGTCTCTCAGCTCGCTGACAGACATTTCGCGATCAGCTACTAAGTAAGCACACAGCGATTTCTGCCCATGAGCATCTGCCCACGCAACAACGAGAGCTTCCTCGACAAGTGGAATGTCCAGCAGCTTGGCCTCAATCTCACCAAGCTCAATACGATAGCCCCGTATTTTAACTTGATGGTCAATGCGTCCAATGTACTCAATATCTCCATTAGGAAGGCGACGAGCCAAATCCCCGGTGCGATACATATTTCCTTCCGAAGCGAACGGATTTCTAATGAATTTATCTGCGGTAAGCTCAGGACGGTTCAGATATCCACGGGCTACTCCGTCCCCGGCAATGTACATTTCGCCCTCCACACCTAACGGTACGAGACGAAGCTGTTCATCCAGGATATGAATGTATATGTTGTCGGACGGCAACCCAATCGGTACGGATTCCCGTGTATCCTTCGCAGGATCGTACAGGTGAATCATGCAGCCGACGACGGTTTCGGTCGGACCGTATTCATTGTAGATTTTGATGTTGCCACCAAAGAGATCGGTAATCGTTTTGGACAAATGTGTGGTCAAATTCTCTCCACCCACAATGAGCTGTTGAATGCGACTTTCCGCTGGAATGGTCATGTCTTTTATGAGACTGAGATGCGTCGGCGTCAGCTTGAGAATATCGACCGCATTTTCGCGCAAAATATGCTGAACGACCTCTGCCTTATCTATACCATCATAAATCCGTACTATTCCTCCGTTTATTAACGGAGTAAACATTGATGTCATCGTCAAGTCAAACGAAATGGATGAATACAACGGGAAATCCGTTGGTTTCCCAGCACAATAGACCTTATTGGCCCACCAGATGTAGTTCACGATCCCTTTGTGGTTAATCATGGTTCCCTTCGGATTTCCGGTTGTACCCGAGGTATAGATTAAGTACACCAGATCGTTTCCTCCAACAGGAATATTGGGATTATCCACCTCGGTTCCGTAGATGTGCGGGGAATCCAATTCCATAACCGTTCCCTCAAAAGAGGCCAACTCCGTCAGGTGGCTCTGTGTGAGCAGAATTTCAGCGCCAGAATCCTTCAGAATATACTGAATCCGCTCCTGCGGATATTCAGGATCAATAGGTACATAGGCTCCACCCGCTTTGAGTACACCCATGATGGCGACAAGCAGCTCTACAGACCGATCTGCCAACAGACCTACCACTTGTTCACTCCGTAGTCCTTGGTCTATCAAGGTGGAAGCTAGTCTGTTCGCCTGCTCGTTCAGCTCCCGATACGTGATCTGGATGTCGCCGTTTACTGCCGCAATCTTATCCGGCGTACGGACAACCTGTTCTTCAAACAAGGTATGCAGACCCTGATCACTTGGATAGGTATGGGCCTTGCCGCCCCAGTCAAGCAGGTTCATCCGTTCCTCAGATGTTACAATCTCCAGTTCCTGTATCGTCGCCTGCGGACGAGCAGCCACCTGATCGAGCATCTGCAACAAGTGTCCTCCGATTCGTGCAATGCTTTCTTGCTCGTAAACCGAAGCATTATAGCGAATGCAGACCTTGATGTCTTCGCCTGGAATTACAACCAGATTAAAGTCATAGTTGGTTTGTTCAAACATGGTGAAGTTGGCAACTTCGAGTTTGTCCTCCGTTTGATTACCCGATTGCTCCACCTGCTCGTCGAGCGGGTAATTTTCAAAGATCATAATATGAGAAATCAGGTCCTGCTTTTGGGTTGTTTTCCCCTGAATCTCATACAGTGGATAGGTGTCGTAGGCACGACCAGCCAATGACTGTGCCTGTGTACGTTTCATCACTTCGACAAAGGCTTCGTCTTTGGATGACTGTACACGGATAGGTACTGTATTAATGAACAGACCCACCATATTTTCGATCCCTGCAATCTCAGCGGGTCTACCCGACACAACGCCGCCGAAAACGACATCCGAGCTGGCATTATAACGTTGAAGAATCAGTCCCCAAGCTGTCTGCATGAGTGTGTTGACAGTCACGTGATTGCGCTTCGCGACAACATCCATTTTACCGGTCAAGGATGCACCCAGATGGAGAACATGCTCATTCAGAACATAGCCCGCCTCTTTGGCTTGAGATTTAGTTTTACCTTCCGGCAATACGGTGTTCCCGTCATAATCTTCAAGATATTGGCTCCAATACGTTGAAGCTTCTTGATCATCCTGTGCATCAAGCCACTCGATATAACGGCTATAGGGCTGAGCTGGCGGTAGGACAGGCTGTACTTGCTGTTTCTTGGCAGAATAATAATCGAACAGCTCCTGTGTAATGATCGGGATACACCAGCCATCCATGACAATATGGTGGAAGCTCCACAATACAAGACAGCTTTGATCCTTCTGCAAGACGGTCACCCGCATCAGCGGATCTTCTGACAGGCTAAACCCCTTAACCATATCTTCAGCCGTGTAAGTCTTGATTCGGGCTTCTTGTTCCTGCATAGATTCGTCGCGCAAATCTACGTAGTGCAGAGGGATTAACCGTTGCTTAAAGACAACTTGCAGCGGTACATCAGCAATGTTGTTGTAAAAGCCGGTACGTAGTATGGCATGTCGTTGCACCAGAGCCTGGAAGCTCTCGAAGAAGGTATCTACATCGAAGCTGCCACGCAGCTCAAACGTTGCCTGTTCGAAGTATGAAGAGGAGCCCGGCTCCAGTAGGCTGTGAAACAGCATTCCCTTCTGCATTGGCGTCAGCTTGTACACATCCTCAATCTCTCCGATGTGAGCCGTCTGCGCCGTGAGTCGATCAAGCTGCTCCAATGTTAATCCTTGGAACAGAACATCACTTGGTGTAAGCTGTGAACGCTCCTGAGCCACACAATGACGGATGACCTCACTAAGGCTTGACTGTAATAATTCAGCAAAATGACTCACCGTCTCCTTACGATACTGCCTGCTGCTGTACGTAATCGTCAGTGATAGCTGGCCTTCGGCAATCATGCCATTCACATCCAGAGCATATTGCTGTGGTGTGAGATCGCTGAGCGCTTTACCAACTGAATGTGTGGATAGGCTTAGGGCATTACCCTCCAAATCCTGATCAAACTGCCCAAGATAATTGAAGGAAATTTCCGGCTCCACGCCGAATCCGACACTTTTCTCCGGTGCCATATACTTCAGAAGACCGTAGCCGATTCCTTTATGCGGAACCTCTCGCAAATTCTCCTTGATGCGCTTGATTCGCGCAGATACTTCCTGTCTGCCTTGCAGGTTCAGCAGAACTGGATACTGGGTTGTGAACCAACCCACGGTACGGGTAATATCCAGGTCTGGTACGATCATTTCCCGTCCATGTCCTTCAAGATTGACCAAAATCTGCTCCATGCCTGTCCAGCGCTGAATGGCTGCCCCCAGAGCAGTCAAGAGCAAGTCATTCGTCTCCGTATGATATGCCCGGTTCGCTTGTCGCAACAGCAGGTCAGTTTCCTGCGCAGACCACGTTACCGTAACCGATTCAGTATCCCGAATGGTGCCCGGCTTCTGATCCTCATCCTTCGGCAGTGGGGCCAAAATCGCCTCCTCAATCAGCTGCCAGTATGCACGCTCCTTGTCCAGAGCAGGCCCTGCTGCATACTTCGTCGCTTGCTCAGACCATACAAGATACGAATCGGTCTTTTGTGGAAGGACGATTGCTTGTCCATTCCATGCCTGCTCGTACCCCGCTGCAATGTCCTCAAACAGGATGCGCCAGGATACGCCGTCAACCAAGAGGTGATGAATGACAATCAACAAATGATCGCCATCGTCACAATGGAACAGGCCTAGCTTGAACAGTGGGCCACCTTCCAAGTCAAAGCTTGCCTGAATGGCATCGGCTTGGGCCTGAACCGCAGCTGTCTGGTCTTCCGCCTGCCGCATATCGGCAATGTCCAATGTGTAGAGCTCGCCTTCGTCCGTTCCCCGATTCCAAGCTGCGTATCCAGCTTCTGTAGGCCGGAAAACCATGCGCAGCGCGTCATGATGGATCGCAATTTGGTCCATTGTCAACCGGAGTGCAGCCTCATCAAAGCCGTCTTTCCGATAGAGCATGACGGCATGATTATAATGGTGCGGCTCCGCTGTATGGCGTTCAAAGAACCAACGCTGAATTGGCATTAACTCTGCTGCACCTTTAATTTCGCCCTGTTCCGCTATACGTCCAGCTGCCTGAAGATACGGGCTTAGCTCGGCAATTGTCGGATATTTGAAGAGATCCTTCATCTCTAATTTATATCCAGCTTGGAACAATCTCGAGGACACTTGGATCGCCTTGATGGAGTCACCACCCAGATCGAAGAAATGATCATGGATGCCAACCTGCTGCGCTCCCAGCACACCTTGCCATACGGAAGCCAAAGCTTCCTCAGCTGCGTTTCTCGGCGCTTCATAAACCGCCCCCGTCTGCACATTGGCCTCTGGAGCCGGAAGCGCTTTGCGATCCAGCTTGCCATTGGGTGTCAAAGGCATCTGTTCCAATTGCATAAAGTAAGATGGAATCATATAAGTCGGCAGTTCGGCAGCCAAGGCTTTTCTCAACTCGCCTACCGTCAGCATCTGATCGGCAGTGAAATAGCCGACAAGCACTTTTTGTCCACTTCCATCCTCCCGGGCGAGCACAACGGCCTCCCTTACAGACGGAGCATGGAGCAGCTTCGCTTCCACTTCGCCCAGCTCGATACGGTAACCACGGATTTTTACCTGATGGTCAATCCGTCCCAAATACTCCATGCTGCCATCCGGCAACCAGCGTGCCAAGTCACCCGAGCGGTACATACGCTCGCCCGCTTCAAACGGATGAGCGACAAACTTCTCTTCCGTCAATTCCGGTCGGTTCAGATAACCTCGCGCCAGGCCTACGCCCGCCACATAGAGTTCACCCGGAATGCCAATCGGCTGTGGACGACGTTGTTCATCCAAAATGTACGCCCGCAGCGTCGGAATCGTGGTGCCGATATTGCTGCGGCCCTGTTCAATTTCCAACTCTGTAATTTCCTTGTATGTTACATGCACGGTCGTTTCGGTAATGCCGTACATGTTAATGAGCTGCACTTGCGGATACTTCGTTCTCCAGTCCTTGAGCAGGGCCGGGGCTAATGCCTCTCCACCGAAGATAATCATACGGAGGCTCAGTTCTACCGCCTGATGACCGAGCTCTTCCTGTAGCAACTGATAGAAGTACGTCGGTGTCTGGTTCAAAACGGTGACCTTCTGATCCTTAAGCAATTGCAAGAAACGATCTGGACTCTTCGCTGTAAGCGATGGAACGATGACCAACCGTCCTCCGTTCAGCAATGCTCCGTACATTTCCCATACAGAGAAGTCAAAACAGAATGAATGGAACAGTGTCCACGTATCCTGAGGACCAAAATCAAACATATTTTTATCATTAAAGAGCAAGCGAACTACATTTTTATGCTCGATCAGTGTTCCCTTTGGCTTGCCTGTCGTGCCCGATGTGTAGATGACGTAGGCAAGATGCTCCGGTCCGGCTGCAGGCTGCAGGTTTGAGACATCTTCCTTATAGGAAGCCGTTTTATCCAGACTTACGATGTCCCCAGCGAAGGAGACACGTTGCTCCAGATGCGCTTGTGTCAGCAGTAGCTTGGCTCCCGAATCCTCAAGCATAAAGCGAATGCGGTCCTCTGGATATTCAGGGTCTACAGGGACATAGGCCCCGCCTGCCTTCAAGATGGCTAAAATTCCAACCACCATTTCAAGAGAACGATCCGCCATGATTCCAGCCAAACCGTCTGGTTGCAAACCACGTTCCCTCAGCGTTCTGGCAAGTCCATTGGCCCGCTCGTTCAGCTCGCTGTAGGACAGGGCTGCATTTTCACATACGACTGCCACCGCATTCGGAGTACGTGCAGCCTGTTCCTCGAACAGCGCATGGATCGTCTTGTCACGAGGATAATCTGCCTTGGCTTCGTCCGGCGCTTTCATCAGCCTTGATTTTTCCTGAGGTGTCACGATATCAAGGGATGACAACGGCATTCCCGGATTGGAGACGGCTTCCCGAATAAGCTGTACAAAGTGGCCTGCCATCCGCTGGGCAGTCTCTTGCTTGTAGATCGCAGTCGCGTACTCAAGCGTGCAGTTCAATACCCCGTCTGCTTCACTCACGGTCAGCGTGAGATCGAACTTGGCAGCCGGATGTACATTATCGTAAGGAGTGAAGCGCAATCCTTCTATTTCTTGTTCTCCCTGCTCAATATTTTGCAGGACAAACATGGTATCAAATAGCGGGTTACGGCTCAAATCACGCTGAAGCTCCAGCTTTTCTACCAGCTCCTCGAACGGGTAATCCTGGTTTTCATAGGCCCGCAGCGCTGTTTCCTTCACTTCCTGCAGATAAGCCTCGAAAGGCTTTTCTCCTTCTGGATAAGTACGAAGTGCCACTGTGCCGACGAACATACCGATGAGGCCTTCGAGTGTCGCATGGGATCTTCCTGCCACAGGTGAACCGACAATGACATCTTCCTGACCTGTGTACTTGTGCAAGAGCGCTGTATAGGCTGCCAGCAGTACCATGAACAGAGTGGAACCCGTTCGGGTAGCCAGCTCCTGAAGTGAAGCACTCAGAGAAGAATCAATTTGGAAGTCGATTCGATCGCCCGCAAAGCTTCGCACCGCAGGACGAACTTCATCCCCTGGCAAATCCAGCACTGGCAAGCTTCCGCGGAAAGCATCCAGCCAGTAAGCTTCCTGGGCCTTAAGACGCTCGCTTCCGAGCTGCTCTTGCTGCCATACAGCATAGTCTGTGTACTGGATCTGTAGTTCAGGGAATACGTCCTCCTCTTGGTAGAAGCGGAGAAACTCTTCTATGAGAATATTCATAGAAACCCCATCTGAGACAATATGATGCATGTCAAACAATAGTAAATGGCGCTCATGTGCAATTCGAATAAGGCCTACCCGCAGCATTGGAGCTACACCTAAATCAAAAGGACGGACAAACTGCTGAAGGGTAGCTCCTGCCTCTTTCTCGCTCAACTCCGCATATTCCACAGTAAACGGAACATCCGTCAGGAGCTGCTGTACAGGTTCACCGTTCACAGTCACAAAACGAGTACGCAACGAACCATGACGATGAATCAGACGACGGAATGCCTGCTCTAGCCGTTCCCGATCCAAAGCTCCCTCAACGGTAAGGATACCCGGCATATTGTAGCTCAGCTCTCCACCTTCCAGCTGACTTAGAATAAACAGTCGTTTTTGGGCCGAGGACAATGGATAATGCTCTCTCGCTCCCGCTGTAGGAATTTCTTCGAAATTCAGCGGTGTATAGCCCTCAATGGCACGAGCCAATCCTTCAATAGTAGGAGACTCGAACACTGCTCTCAGACTAATCTCGCGATTCATTTCCTTGCGAATTCGTGAGACTAGCAGGGCTGCACGCAGTGAATGACCTCCAAAATGGAAGAAATTATCCTTCACTCCCGCGCTCTCTACACCCAGCACCTCTTGCCAGATTTCGGCTAATTGGATTTCCACAGGTGTCCTTGGAGCCTCAGATGAAGCCGCTGCCCATCCATGCTCGCCCTGCAGCGCTTTTCGATCGATTTTTCCGTTCGACGTCAGAGGCATATCCTCCAGTTGTATGAAGCGGGAAGGGATCATATATCCAGGTAATATCTCCGACAGGACGGCCCGAAGCTCGGATACCTCAAGTTTCTGAGCAGCTACGAAATAAGCGACTAGATCTTTGTAGCCGTCATCGCCCTCTACAGCCATGGCTACGACTTCCTGAACGGACGGCACTCTGAGCATTTGTGCTTCTACCTCGCCTAGCTCGATACGGTAGCCGCGGATTTTGACTTGGTGATCTATTCGGCCTAAGTACTCGATGGTTCCATTCGGTAACCAGCGAACCAGGTCACCCGTCCGATACATACGCTCTCCTGGAACAAACGGATTGTCCACGAACTTCTCATCCATTAACTCAGGTCGGTTATGATACCCCCGTGCTAACCCAATACTCGAAATGCATAGCTCTCCAGCTACACCGACAGGTTGCAATCTAAAATGGTCATCCAAGATGTACACACTATGGTTAGCAATAGGTCGTCCAATAGATACAATATCCGTTGCTTCCTCACTGTCCGGGACGGACCAGATGGTGGTGCATACGGAGTCCTCCGTTGGGCCATAGCCATTAGAGTAACGTACATGCTTCCTCCACTCTTCGATCAACTCGACCGATGCGGCCGATCCAGCGGTTAGCAGGCACCGCAGTGTTGGCAAACGCTCTGGATCAAGGTGGATAACGTAAGCGGGTGGCAAAGTCGCTACCGTAATCCCCTTATCGTTCATGAACTGCTCGAACAGGGCATGATCTAAAATATCTTGTGTAGAAGGGATGCACAGAACACCCCCGTGGCTCAGCGCCGTTAAAATTTCCGAAACCGATGCATCAAACGACAGGCTTGCAAACTGAACGATCCGATCCTGCGGTGTAACTTCGAAGTGTGTCCCGTATACGTCCGAAAGATTCGGTAGTCCCCGATGCTCGACTAATACGCCCTTAGGCTGCCCCGTCGTACCTGAAGTGTAGATCACGTAAGCCAGATCATCCGGGCCAGCAGTATCCTCCAAATTCGAGGTATCGGCATCATAGGTCGATGATTCATCCAGCAGCAAAACATTTTCCGTCCATCCGAGATGCTCCAAGAGATGGGCCTGTGTAAGGATCAGCTTCGCCCCGGAATCTTCAAGCATGTAACTGATTCGTTCTTTCGGATACTCTGGATCGATTGGAACATAGGCACCCCCGGCTTTCATAATGCCGTAGATCCCAACGATCATTTCGAGCGACCGTTCAGCAATCAGTCCCACCAGATCTCCCGTCTTGATTCCCTGAGTACGGAGCCTTCTCGCCAGTCCATTGGCTTTTGCATTGAGCTCGGCATAGGTCAAACTCTCGTCCTCGAACCAAATGGCAGTCGCATCCGGCGTTCGTCCCGCCTGTTCCTCCAACAGCCCGTGGAACGTGTTACAGTGCTCGTAAATGCCTTTTGTATTTCCCCATACGTTCAGAATCTGTTCTCTCTCCTGCGGCGTGACTAATTCTAGTGCATCCACGGAAATAGCAGGGTTCTCTACAATTTGTTCCATAAGGTGAACCAGATGGCCCTTGATTTGCCCAATTGTCACTTGGTCATAAACAAGTGCATTGTACTGGAACAGCAATCTCATCTCTTCGCCAGGGAGGACAATTAAATTAAAATCATAATTCGTTTGCTCAAGAAGCTCCGCTTCCTCAATCTCAAAGGCAGCCTCGCCACCACCCAGACGCTCTACCTCCTCCTCCACAGGATAGTTCTCAAACACCATAATATGGGAGATTAGATCCTGCTTCTGATCCGTCTGAGCCTGAATCTCAAACAACGGGTAGGTGTCATACATATGAGAAGCCATATATTGTTCCTGCTGCTGCTTCATCAGAACGGTGAAGGGGAGATTCTCCTCTGTCTTCACACGAACGGGAATCGTATTGATGAACAAACCGATCATCCGGTCAATGCCCGGAATTTCTGCTGGTCGGCCTGATACTACACTTCCGTACACGACATCCCGGCTACCGTTATAGCGTTGAAGCGCAATGCCCCAGAGGGACTGCAGCAATATATTCATCGTGACATGAGCATCCCTAGCCACCTTTTCAAGGCGCTCAGTCAATTCCCTGCTGAGAGGATAATTCAGCTTTTCTGCTACATAGCCTTCTCCCTTACTTGCTCCACCGACTTGAGGTAAAAGCGTCTGCTGCTCGTAACCGGCCAGATATCGGCTCCAATAGTTGGACGCAACTGCTTCATCCTGCTGTTCCAGCCATTCGATATATCGACTGTACGGATGGACCTCTGCCAGCTGCGGCTCTCTTCCTTCCAGGAGGGCAAAATAGTGTTCAAATACCTCCTGCGTAATTAACGGAACACACCAGCCATCCATGACGATGTGGTGAAAGCTCCATAAGAGGCGGAAGCTCTCTTCATCTGTTTGTAAAATGGATACACGGAGAAGCTCGTCTTCAGCTAGGTTGAAGCCCTGTGCTTTGTCCTTAGCACCAAATGTCTTCAGGTAAGCTTCGCGCTGCGATGCATTCATCTCACGCAGGTCTTCGTACACCAATTTAGCGCCTCTGTGTCGAAATACAACCTGCAAAGGCTCGCTGCCCCATCCGCTGTAAAAGTTCGTGCGCAGGATGGCATGACGCTCCACCACGGCATCCAGACTGTGTCCGAATGCAGTCGGATCAAAGCTACCCTTAAAGTCAAAGGCAGCCTGCTCAAAATAAGCACCTGTATGCGGCTCAAACATATCATGGAACAGCATGCCCTTCTGCATCGGCGTCAGACTATATACATTCTCAATATCGCCTATGTGGCTGGTCTGCTTAGAAAGCTCCTCCAGATCGGCAATGCTTAGACCCTTCGCAAGCACGTCGCTTGGTGTCAATACGGTTTTCTCTTGGGTTACGCAATGCTGGAGAAGCTCTCGCAGGCTTTCTTCAATATATCCAGCGAGCTGTTCCATCGTAGATAACTTATACTGTTTTCCGTTATAAGTAATCGTCAGAGTCAGGGCTCCGTCCGTCACCATGCCATTGATATCTAGCGTATAGGCTGGTTCCTCCAACAAGCTTTGGGCGCTTCCGGTCGGATAAGGAGAAATCTGCAACGAGCTGCCTTGCAAATCCTGATCAAATTGCCCCAAATAGTTAAAAGAAATCTCAGGCTGCAAGCTGAAGCTGTCTTCATCCAACTGACTTGCCATCGTTTTAAGCAACCCGTAGCCAATACCTTTGTTCGGAATTCGGCGCAGCCCTTCTTTCACAGACTTGATCAAGGAGGCCACTTCTGGGTCATCCCCCAAGTCTAAAATCACCGGGTATTGACTTGTAAACCAGCCGACGGTACGGGTGATGTCGATATTCGGTATAATCGGCTCACGACCGTGTCCTTCCAGATTCACAGCAACCTTTCCGATGCCAGACCATTTGGATACCGCCATGCCCAGAGCAGTCAATAGCAGATCATTCGTCTCTGTTTGATAAGCACGATGGGCTTTTCTCAACAATTGGTCGGTTTCTTCTATAGTCCATTGTGCTGTTATTACTTTGCTATCCTGTAAAAGAAGGCTTTCCACAGCCTCATCCTTCGGCAACTGTTCGAGTGGCTGATTCTCCAGCTCCCTCCAATACTCCCGATGAGTCTCCATTTCAGGACCTTCCGAATAACGAGCAAGGGCGTCTCCCCAGTCACGGAAGGAATCCGTCTTCTGCGGGAATGTCAGCGCTTGTCCTTGAATCACCTGCTCATAGCCTGCTGCAATATCCTCGAACAAAATCCGCCAGGATACTCCGTCCACCACCAAATGGTGGATCACGATCAGAAGGTGGTCTCCATCCTGACAATGGAAAAGTCCTAACTTCAGCAGCGGACCTTCTGCCAGATTGATACTGCGCTGAATGTCATCCGACAGCGATGTAATGGCTGCAGCCGGATCGGATTCATTCCGTAAATCAGCGGTGAACAGGCTATAAAGCTCTCCTTCTTCAAGATCACGATTCCAAGCTTCGTAGCCATGCTCTGTCTGACGGAAAACCATGCGAAGGGCGTCATGATGCTCAGCGAGTTTTCTTAGCACCTGATGCAAGGCCTTTTCCCCAAATCCCTGTTCACGATACAGCATAACCGCTTGATTGAAGTGATGAGGCTCTGCCTGCTTCCGTCCAAAGAACCACTGTTGGACTGGAGTCAAGCGAGTCGTTCCACGCACAACTCCCTGTTCAGCCATATGCACAGCCGTTTGTATTTCAGCGCCTAGCTCGGCAATGGTTGGCGATTTGAACAGCTGTTTCATCTCTAACCGATAGCCGGCCTGCAGTAACCGTGACGACACCTGAATAGCTTTTATGGAGTCTCCACCCAATTCAAAGAAATTGTCATGGATACCCACCTGTTCGGCACCCAGTACCCCTTGCCAGACAGATGCCAAAGCTTCTTCAGCCGGTGTACGAGGAGCTGTATACTTCCGTCCTGTATGCGCGCCTACTTGAGGAGCCGGCAGAGACCTGCGGTCCACTTTTCCGTTTGACGTTAATGGCATACGGTCCATCTGGATAAAGTAGGATGGAATCATATAGCCCGGAAGTACCTGCGATAGGGAAAGACGTACTTCGCCTGCCGTGAGCGTACGATCCGCCACATAATAAGCGCAAAGCTGCTTCTCTCCAAGCTCATCCGCGCGAACGACCACTACGGCGTCGATTACCGACTCCACCTTGGCCAGTTGGGCCTCGATTTCAGGGAGTTCGATGCGGTAACCACGTATTTTGACCTGCTCATCAATTCTTCCTTTAAACTCCAAATTCCCATCTGGAAGCCAGCGTACCAAATCCCCAGTTCGGTAGCAGGGTTCTCCGTCCTTAACAGGACTAGGAACAAATTTCTCTGCTGTGAGATCAGGACGATTGAGATATCCGCGTGCTACACCTTCACCGCCGACAATGAGTTCACCCCAAGCACCAATAGGCTGTAATTGCAGCGATCCATTGACCACATAAGCGGTCGAATTACTAATTGGGCGACCAATCGGCACACCCCCTTCGGCACGACCTGGAATCTTGTAGGTGGTGGAGAAGGTCGTATTCTCTGTCGGACCATAGCAATTGATAGGGACAAGATCAGGATTAGCCTCGATTACACGATTCATATGAGATAGAGACAGTACGTCACCGCCGACTAACAATGCTTTTAGCCCTCTGAACAGGTACTCATCCTGCAGGGAAAGCTGATTGAAAAGGGGTGAAGTAAGCCACAATGTTGTAATCCCGTACTTGGCAATAGCCGCTTTGAGCCTATCAGCAATCAGAATGTCGTCATTCTCTACGAAATAGAGCTGCCCACCGTTAAGCAACGCTCCCCATATCTCAAATGTAGAAGCATCAAAGGCCACAGCTCCTGTTTGCAAAATTCGTGTGGATTCATTCAGCTCCACATAGTTGGTCTCTTTGACCAGACGGACCACGTTCCGGTGTTCAACCATAACGCCCTTCGGTCTACCCGTCGTACCCGATGTATAGATGACATAAGCAAGCCCCTGCGATCCCTGAGCCGTCTCCGGCTGGGCAGGCTCAGCAGCATAAGCCTCTTCACTGCTAAGATCGACAATTGGTATACCGTAGTCTACACTTATAAGCTCGCCCTTTTGCACCAATAATAGCTTGGCGTCGGAATCATCAAGCATATAACGTACCCGATCTTCCGGGTAATCAGGATCAATCGGCACATAGGCTCCACCTGCCTGAAGCACCGCGAGCATACCAATGACCATCTCAATGCTTCGTCCGCCCATCACGGCCACAGGCTGCTCCCTCAACGTTCCCAAACGACGCAGTGTTTGGGCCAGTCGGCTCGCCTTGTCTTCCAATTCAAGGTACGTTAGCTGGACATCGCCGAATACAAGCGCCGTCTGCTCTGGTGTACGCTTGACTTGTTCTGCGAACAGCTCATGAATGGTCTTGTCCCTTGGATAAGGAGCCGATGTCGCATTAAATACTTCAACGATCTGTACTTTCTCCTCCGGTGTGATCATTTCAATCTCGGCCAGTTGCAACTGAGGATTGGCCGAGACTGCGTGCAGAACCCGGAGCAAGTGCGTTGCAAGTCGCTCTACACTTTCACGCCGATATAAAGCCGTACTATACTCGAGGCCAAAGGCTAATTTTGATCCCTTCTCCTCTACATTGAGGGACAGGTCAAACTTGGCTGTGACGGTGTCCATCAAGTAAGGAGTAAAGTGCACTCCGTCCATATCCTGCTCTTCCTGCTCGGTATTTTGTAATACCAATAAGGTGTCAAAGAGCGGATTGCGGCTGACATCGCGTCCTACGCCCAGCTTTTCGACCAATTTTTCAAAAGGGTAATCCTGATGCTCAAACGCCTTGAGCGCCGTTTCCTTGATTTCCAGAAGATAATCCTGAAAGGTTTTATCTCCTGCCGGGTAGCTGCGCAAGGCCAGTGTGTTGACAAACATTCCGATGATGCCCTCAAGCTCAGCCTGCGGTCTTCCGGCTACTGGAGAACCTACGACGATGTCCTCCTGTCCTGTATATTTGTGCAGTAGTACCGAATAAGCGGCCAGCAATACCATATACAGTGTAGTACCTGTACGGGATGCAAGCTCTTGTATCGCCTTATTTCCAGACTCATCCAATGTAAAATCAATTCGGCTACCCTCGAAGCTCCGAACTGAAGGTCGTTGGAAGTCTGTAGGCAAATCCAATACCGGCAACTCTCCTTCAAAGGATTGCAGCCAATATTTCTCAAGATCTTGCCGTTGGTTCTCTGACTGTTCTCGTTGCCATACGGCATAATCCTTGTATTGGATGTGCAGTTCTGGTAGCTGTTCTCCTTGATACAAATGAGTAAGTTCCTGTATCAATATTTGAATAGAAACCCCATCTGAAATGATGTGATGCATATCAAACAGCAACAGATGACGCTCCTCCTGGAGCTTCACCAAGCTAACACGCAGTAATGGAGCCTGGCTCAGATCAAAGGCACGAATAAAGTTGTGAATGAGCGTATCCGTCTCCTCCACCGAAGCCTCTGTATAGTTCAACGCGAACGGCACATTCCTATGCACACGCTGAACAAGCTCTCCATCCTGCATATAAAAGCCGGTTCTTAGGGATTCATGACGCTGGATCAGTGCCTGGAACGCGGACTCCAGCCGCGTGCGATCCAACGGTCCATCCACTGTGAAGGCCCCTGGCATATTGTAGCTAAGCTCTCCCCCATCCATCTGTCTCAGCACGTATAACCGCTTTTGCGCTGAGGACACTGGGTAAGCTTCGCTTTCCGCTGCCCTTGGGATGGATTCGTACAGGGTCGGAATGTGTTTTTTCACAAGTTGCGCCAAGGATTCGACCGTAGGTGACTGAAACACCTCACGCAGCGAAATGCTACATCCCAATTCTTTGTGAATCCGTGAAACGAGCACTGTTGCCCGCAAAGAGTGACCACCAATTTCAAAGAAATTATCTCTGACACCGACGCGGGCAACTCCCAAGATATCTTGCCAGATGAGTACCATCTGAGCTTCCACAGCAGTTCTCGGAGCCAAATAAGCCTCGCCGGATTGTACGCTGCTTTCAGGAGCCGGCAACGCACGGCGATCCAGTTTGCCATTTGGCGTAAGCGGCATTTGCTCCAGCCGGACAAAATAAGAAGGAATCATGTAAGCGGGGAGTTCCGCTGCCAGCTGAGACCGCAATTCCCCCGGCGAAAGATCACTGGAGGCTACATAGTAGGCGCACAGCAATTTTTGGCCCTGTTCGTCATCCCGTGCGAGGACAATCGTTTCTCGTACGTTCGGAGTCTTGAGAATTTGGGCTTCTACCTCGCCAAGCTCAATTCGGTAGCCGCGAATTTTGACCTGATGGTCGATCCGTCCCAAATATTCAATATTGCCATCAGACAACCAACGAGCAAGATCCCCAGTTCGGTACAGCCGCTCTCCCGCCCGATACGGATGCTCAACGAATTTCTCAGACGTCAAATCCGGCCGATTCAAATACCCACGGGCAAGACCGTCCCCTGCAATGTATAGCTCTCCCGGAACCCCAACAGGCTGCAGCCGTCTTTGCTCATCGAGAATATAAGCGCTAAGTGTGGGGATCGTTCTGCCAATATTGCTTTTCCCCGCTTCAATCTCATGTTCCGTGATTTCCTTGTAGGTGACATGGACTGTTGTTTCCGTAATTCCGTACATATTAATCAGCTGCACATCAGGATACTTGACCCGCCAGTTTCTCAGAAGAGATGGACTTAAGGCCTCTCCACCAAAAATGATTTTTCTAAGGCCAAGCTCTGTCGAAGAGTGCGTTAACTCTTCCTGTAGCACCTGATAAAAATACGTTGGCGTCTGATTTAAAATGGTGACTTGGTTGTCTTTCAACAACTCCAGGAAAGCTGCTGGGCTCTTGGCTGTGAGAGACGGAACAATCACCAATTTCCCTCCGTAAAGAAGCGCTCCGTACATCTCCCAAACGGAGAAATCGAAGCAGAACGAATGGAATAGCGTCCACGTATCCCGAGAGCTGAAATCAAATAGATTTTTATCGTTAAAGAGCAGTCGAACCACATTTTTGTGTTCAATCAGCGTGCCCTTCGGCTTGCCGGTCGTACCCGACGTGTAGATAACATAGGCTAGATGGCTTGGTCCCGAAATACTCTCCAGATTGGAAGCATCTCCTGTATACGTTGTAGCTTCGTCCAAACTCACAAGCTTTCCGTCAAAAGTGGTGCTCTCCCATAGATGACTTTGGGTGAGCAACAGACGGACCCCTGAATCCTCCAGCATATAATGGATACGTTCCTCGGGATAATCGGGGTCAATCGGTACATAGGCACCACCTGCTTTCAAAATGGCCAACATCCCAATGACCATCTCCAAGGAACGGTCAGCCATAATCCCTACGAGCGTATCTGCAACTACTCCCTCGGAGCGCAAATATCTCGCAAGCTGGTTAGCCTGCTCGTTTAGAGCTAGGTATGTAATGCTCTGTTCGTCCATCTGAACGGCTACGTGATCTGGCGTGCGCTCGGCTTGTTCCTCGAATAAGCCATGGATGGTCTTCTCACGTGGATAATCGACTGCAGCGCCTTCCGAAAGAGCCAAAATGGATTGCTCTTCTGGTTCACCCAATAAGTTTACCTCTGCGATAGAAAGCTGAGGTGAATGAATGATCTGCTCGGCGATCGTAAGCAACTGGGAAACCATGTCCTTAACTTCACTGCGTTCAAACAGCTCCGTCCGATAATCGACATCCAGTACCAGTTCGCCTTCATCCAGGATCTCCACGATATGAAGCACGAAATCGTTCACTTCGTCCCCGCAGAAATCATAATCCGTCAAAATGCGCACATCATCCAAATCAACCCAATTGATAAGACGATATTCCATTGAAACGCCAAAAAGCCGCTGAATATCCTTGTTACCATGCATTTCTCTAAGATCCTGAATTAACTGATTGTACGGATACTTCTGATGCCGCAGGACTGACATCTGATCTCTGGCTACATCCTGCAGGAAGCTCAACACATCCATATCCTTTTTGACGTATGTTCTGGCAGCAGCGGTGCTGACAAACATACCTATCTTTTGCTTCTCTTTTTTGTTCCCCCGGTTAGCGAACGAAGTGCCAATCACCACATCCGGCTGATTCGTCATTTTGTGTATGTAGATATACATCGCACCCATGAAGAACTGGAACAAAGAAATCCTGTTCTGTTGGCAAAATGCTTGCAGCTCGTGATATAGCACTTCTGGTACGGTAAAATGCTCCCGAACGGCGTGGGTGCTTAAAGATAACGGATTATATGACTTCCAACCCGTAAGCTCAGGCAAATCAGAAAATTTATCCAGCCAGTAAGCCTTATCCTTTTGGTATCTGTCAGAAAGTTCGTATGCATTCTCATCTGCAATATATTGAATATACGAGCAATCGTCGCCCAGCTTCGGTTCATTTCCTTGAATTAACTCCATGTAAAATGTTGTCAGCTGATTGCCATAGACCACCATTGATATTCCGTCAGAAATAATATGGTGCATCTTGATATTAATCCAATACTCTTCCTCGCTAATCTTCACAATTAAAAACTGGAAGAGCTCAGAATCCAGCAGGGGCAAAGGTTTGCTTTTGTGTTGCTCAAGTAAGGCTTCCACCTCAGATACACTTTCATAGTGGCTAAGATCCAGGCACTCCAGCTGTCTCTCTTCATAAGGAACGACGTACTGCTGAGGCACTCCATCCACTGAGGTAATACGGATGCGGAACGCATCATACTGTTTGATAATCAAATTAATGGACTGCATAAAGGCAGCAATATTGATGTGCCCCTTCATCTTAGCTGTACCGGAAAGCTGTGACACTGACGTATCTGGGTAGAGTAATTCGGTATACCATATACGCTTCTGCGCATTTGTTAAATCATATAACTGCATGTCATTCATCTCATTCACTCCTATTCCATGATGTGAATATCCTCCCGCTGCACCTGGCAGTCAGGAGGACAAAAGGACAGTTTAAAGTGCGCTTCCACCCTGTCATTGATCCAGTGAAACAATTTCTTCCGCCTCAACCACCAATCGATCCCCTACGGAAGCCCGACCGCTTCCAAGAATATAGCCCCGCCGACGCTTGATCACTTCAAAATAAAGATCAATTCGGTCCCCAGGCTTGGCCAAGCTGTGGAATCGAATTCCATTGAGGTTAGTCAGGTATGAAATTCCTTTTTTATCAATCGCAGCGAATGCCGCTAATTGTGCAAGCGACTCCACAATCAACATAGGAGGCATGTATGGGTTAGTGTCAGTAATGAACCACTCACTCCAGGTGACAAGCTTGTATCCCTTCGCCCATTGCGACGTTTCGTACCCGGTCACGCCATCCAACAGAAGAAATGGGTACCGGTGCGGAAGCACATCCGGGATATGGATTAGCTCTTCGCTCACAGGCTTATTCCCCTTCCCACTTGCGAACAGCAAGGCAGACGTTGTGCCCTCCGAAACCAAATGAATTGCTAATCGCCGCGCGGACCTCGCGTTCCTGATATACATGCGGCACAAAATTCAATTCAGGAGCTTCAGGATTTTCGCAATTGAGTGTCGGTGGTACTTTGCTGTGAATCATACTCTGCACAGTCGCAATTAATTCGACTGCCCCTGCACCGCCCATTAAATGGCCAGTCATGGATTTAATAGACGATATCGCCAATTGGGGGGCATGCTCCCCGAATACTTTTTGAATAGCGTTAATCTCCATACGGTCATTAAATGGCGTACTCGTACCGTGGGCATTGACATAGTCGATTTCCTGCGGTGTCAAGCCGCCATCCTGCAGTGCGATGTTGATCGCTTCTGCCGGGCCGGAGCCAGAGGGATCTGGAGCCGTGATATGATACGCATCAGTTGTGCATCCGTAACCCACAACTTCGGCCAGAATGGTGGCTCCGCGGTTCAAAGCATACTCCAACTCCTCCAGCACCAAAACTCCTGCTCCTCCACCGATGACGAATCCATCGCGATCCACATCAAACGGACGACTAGCCTTCTGCGGCTCTTCATTACGTCTGGAGAGAGCATGGATATTCGCAAAAGATGCCAGATCAAGCTGACTAAAATTGGCTTCTGCTCCACCAGCAACCACAACATCAGCCGTGCCGTACTGGATCGTACGTAATGCCTCACCAATGGCATTACTTCCTGTGGCACAAGCCGTAACCACAGCAAAAGAAGGCCCCTTGGCTCCAATAGCAATGGAGATTTCACCAGGTGCTGAATTAATCATCATCGAGGAAACAAAATAAGGAGAAACTCTTTTGGGACCAAGCTTTGTTAATTTCCCATAGTTCTCCTCTATAACGTCGAGGCCGCCTGCTCCAGAGCCGACAATAACCCCCACGCGACTTGCATTCCGCTCATCAATCACTAATTTTGATTGCTCCACTGCCTGCCGGGCAGCCGCCAAAGCAAACTGAGTGAACTGTGCGACTTTATTAGCTTCCTTCTTGCTCATATATTGCAATGGGTCAAAGCCCGTAACCTGTGCACCGATCTTTGTCGGAATGTCCGCTGTATCGAAAGCAGTGACAGGTCCGATTCCGCTTTTTCCTTCCAACAGTGAATTCCAGAAATCCGTAAGATTAAGCCCGACCGGCGTTACGACTCCCTGTCCAGTCACTACAACACGTCTTCTCACTGTATCCACGTCCTTCGTTGAAATTAATTCTTGGAAGCCTGTTGCTCGTAGAGAGGAAAGTCGCCATACACATGACTGATTTTTTCATGCACATCCGCAAGATCAGCATATACCTCGACGACCACAAGCTTGTTCTCCTGATACTTTTGCCAAGCAAGCTGAAGCTGTTCCCGTGCCTCTCCCTTACTCCGAATTGCAAGGCTTTCCACAAACTCATACTGAGGAATTTGAATTCCTGTCTTGGCCGCCTCAGAAACAAACGGGAGGGACCGCCCTGTGAGATGTTTATAATTCATCTGATTCTGCAACCAACCATAGCCACCATTATTGAGTACGATATAGATTAACGGTATTTGATACTCCACCGCCGTCATAAAATCCGAACAGAAGAGATTGAACGCACCGTCACCTACAAGTGCCACTACTGGACGTTGTGTCGCCACGCTTGCTCCCAGAGCAGCCGCCGCACCGAATCCAAGACTCGTTTGATCACTAGGAACAATCGAAAGAGAACCGTGGGCAAAGCGAAAATATGGATAAAAATAGGACCACATATCCTGCAATCCATTCTCTTGAAGAAGCACCAGATTTTCAGGGAACTCCGTCTGAATCATGTCCAACAGCTCAGGAACGTGGATTCCAGGGGTCTTTTTCAGCTCTTCCAGATAAATAGCCCTGTGAGAAAAAGCCTCCTGTTTACAACTCCCAATCGTTTCAAGCCACACTCCATCAGGCTCCTGCCCACGTCGTTCAAGCCACTGCTCCACCGCTGCATATCCATCACCGAGCACCTTGATACCCTTGTATTCGTGTGCAAAATCCTCCAGATTTACATTGACTTGAATCAAAGGTGTATCCTGTAGCAAAATATCCCACTCGAAGGTAGCCGTTTCTTCCAATCGACTGCCCAGTGTGATCACCACATCAGATTCCTTCCAGATTTGTCTTAGACTGAGATCTGTATAGAGTCCTGCAACACCACAGAAGAGTTCGTGGTCTTCATCAACTACACCCCGTCCCGAGGCGGTTGCGAACAAGGCGGCTCCATGTTGGTTAGCGAACCGCTCAATCACATCACCTGTACCTGACTTCATGCCGCCTCCGACTAGAATGAGTGGTCTGCGGGCGTTCTCAATAATTTCCCACGATGCATCCAACTCCCGACGAGACGGAGAGCACGACAGCTTTTCTGGTGGGGTAAACTGAAGCCCTGTTGGCACAGGCTGGTCCATCAGGTTTTCAGGGAGTTCGATATAGACGGGACCCGGTGCTCCATTGATAGCCAAAAAGGCAGCCCGCTCCATCGCCCATACAAGCCGATCCACATGCTCGACACGATAAGCCCATTTTACGAGCGGCTTCACGAGTGAGATTTGATCGGCTTCCTGAAAGGATCGGGTACCCAGCTTGTCTCCGCCAGTGCCAAGCGCCAAAAGCAGGAGCGGAGCGCCCAGGTTCTTGGCCTCCAGTAGCCCTGTAAGTGTATTACTGAGCGCAGGGCCTTTCCCCACAACGCATACGGACATCTGGTTGGTGGTGAGCGCATAACCTGCTGCCATAAACACAGCATTACGTTGATCTTTGCACAGAATAAAATCCATACCGGATGAGGGGAGTGACGATACGATTTTGAGATCATCACTTGGTAATCCAAAGAGATGCTGAACCCCAGCCGATTTTAAGTAGCCAATGATGGCATCCCAGGGAAAGAAGCTCGCAGTCATACCAAACTCCTCTTTTCCGACAAATATTCTGCGACAATTTCTGAAATCAAGATCGGCTTCGAAATGAGCTTGAAATCGTAAAAAATATAGTTCGACATCGTGCCATAGCCACCAAAAGGCTTATTGCCTTGATCCACATCCTCAAGCGTCTGATTAATGGTCAGCGTGTGCTTCTTTCGCAGAACGTCCGCCAGGTGACTAGACCCGTATAAGCTGCAACCCATTGCTCGTTCACTGAAATAACTGGAGGAAATACGCTTGATCAGCTGCTCGTCGTCTCGGTAGCTAACCACGTTGAAGACCGGTGAAAAATACTCAATAATCTCCAAATCCTGATCTAGCTCGCTATATACAACCGTTGGCTCCATCTTTTTCGTACGGAAATCAATGCCACCGCCGTAGATAATAAACTTATCGTTCGTATTAAAATATTCAGAAACTGAGTTCAGCGCATCTTTATAGAAAATAGGGGAATAGTTTGCGTTCGGATCATCGTTGGCTCCAAACACAAGTTGGTCAAGCCGTATAATCAGCAGGTTTTTGAAGCTCTCTGTCACATCTTGATGTACCAGAATGATGTCGGGTCCCAGGCAGTCCTGTCCTGAGTTGAACAGTCTCATTCGGATTACATCGGTAACCGCCAGTTCCAGATCAGCATCGGGTCCGATGACGAAAGGATTGATCCCTTGTCCATAGAAGATGTAGAGTTGGTCTTTTCGGATTTGTTTTTTGATCTTCTCCGCATTGACATAGCTCCCGGTGAACACCACAATATCAGCTGGCATAACCGAATTTTCCATAAAAACCCTTTGACTGACCTTACGAATATAGATGGGTAATCCGTGTACAGCCTGAAGCTTTTCATGCAGCATGTTGACGTACTCGTTTACGTGAGAAGAAGGGCGAAAGTCTATATTTTCAACGTACAGGGACGGAATCAAGAGGTATAATGCATAGGAGTACAAAATGACGTTGGAAGGCATGAATACAGCCATAGATCGTTGCCAGCTTGGCTGATAGGTCTGCACTTCTTGCAGAGCACCTTGAAGTGTGAGGATCGTGGAGTCAATTTCTGCATTGGCGGCCCGATAGGATGAAAATTGCGTGAGAATATCCATCACTTCCTGCCGATTTTCAATCAAATAATTGAGGCATTTCAGAATAGATTCATGCCTTTTCAGAAACAGTGTGTTTTCTGCCAGTTCTGGATTTATACTCATGGCACATTCTCCCTTTCCTGTATGCAGTTTTGGTATATATCTTGTTATGCTTTGCGAGAAGCAGCTTTCTCTAGAGCAACACGCTCCATCTCCAGACGATCTACTTTTCCATTGCGATTTAAAGGAAAATGATCGAGCGGAAGCAAAAGATCGGGAAACATGTATGAAGGGAGTACCTGACTCATCTCTTTGCGGAGCACAGGCACGACCTGTGAGGAATCACTTTCGATGAATGCGACAAGCAATGTCCCTTTAGCCTCATCCTCCAAGGTAATCACGCAGGATCGGTAGCCTAGCGAACCAATTCGGTCCTCAATATAGACCGGAGATACCATGTAGCCCATCCGGTTGACCGTCTTACCGCTGCGACCAATGACATACAGCATTCCGTCATCCAGATAGCCCAGGTCTCCCGTCTTGAACCAGCCGTCCTGTAGAACGGATTGCGTCAGGTCTGGACGATTTAGATAACCTTCCATGCATCCAGCACTGCGTATCCACACTTCGCCTACGATACCGTCCGCCTGCTGGTTGCCTGTAGAATCTAGTATTTTCAGATCCACACCAGGTAATGGTAGTCCACAACCCTTCGGACACTCTAGCGTCCCCAGCGTAACGTTGCCCAGTTCAGAAAGGCCGTAACCATTCAGCAGGGGCTGTCCAAATATGTTGTTAAATTTCTCTTCAAGGTCCTGGGTAAGTGGGGAACCGCCTACGCACCACATGCGCACCGGAGCTTCCTTGACCATTTCCAGTTGTTCGGGTTTTCGGTTTAGCATACGCAACAAGGTGTAAAAAGCAGAGGGGTTAGCGTCTACGACCGTCGCCCGGTCTTTCGTAATACTTGCAATGACGCTCCAGAGGTTTTTTGGATTGCAGATGATGAGAGAACATGAAGTTAACCACCAGGAGAAGATAAGTGAGATTCCATAAAAATGAGAAAAAGGCACAACGGGGAGCATATGGTCAGACGGTAGGTAGTTCATGGCGTGTATGGAATGCCTGATATTCTCCATAAAAGCTGAACCAGCTTTCACGATTCCCTTGGGTTTTCCCGTCGTACCTGAAGAATACAGAATGAGCGCATCTGGCCTCTCGCACCACTTGTTAAAGTCGAGGGCTTCAAGCTTTGGCTCTCCCACCCAATCCGGGTGTACTGCTTCTTCTTGAATCAGATCTTGAATTAGAATAACGAGAGCATGAGGAAGTTCTAAATCGGAATCCGTAAGGATGCAACAGGCACCTGCTTCATCATAGATTTGAGCCACCTCATCGAGCACAGTCTGCTCGTCCACCACAGTCACCGAAACAGCGATATTGCACAGGGAAAACAGAGACACAACAAACCAATAGGAATTGGCCGCTTTCAGAATCACTCTACCGTCTTCGGGAATTCCTCTGAGCGTCAACATCCGGGAGAAGATCGTAACGTCTCGCTCCAGACGTTCCCTAGTCATAATTCCTTCAGGTGAGATAATACGGCAATCCGTATGCGTAATAAGCACAACGTTCCCTCCTTACATCCCCGTAATATGGTATCCAGCATCTACATGGATAACTTCACCCGTAATGCCTCTCGATAAATGGGAAAATAGGAATAACGCCGTATCTCCGACTTCCGACGTATCAACCGTCTTGCGTAGGGGCGTAGTTTCTTCAATATGTTTGAGCATTGTGTTAAAATCTTTAATGCCATAGGCAGCCAAGGTCCGTATCGGACCAGCGGAAATCGCATTTACGCGAATGCCATATGTGCCCAGATCATTCGACAGATAGCGCATGCTGGCTTCCAGTGAAGCCTTCGCCACACCCATAACGTTGTAATTTTTGATCGCTCGTTCTGCGCCAATATACGTCATGGTGACGATACTTCCACCCTCTGTCATCAGTGGGTATACTCGACGGGAGACAGCAGCCAGAGAATAGGCACTGATTTCTTGTGCAACGGCGAATCCCTCACGAGAAGTGTCAACGAACAAGCCATCCAAATCCTCAGCCTTAGCATAGGCGACACTGTGAAAATAACCATGTAATACGCCTACTTTTTCTTTTAGAAAATCCGCCAATGCATCAAGCTCTTCATTGCTTTGAACATTACAAGGACAGACCAGTGCTCCTGGAATGGTTTCAACGAGCTTTAGTACCCGCTCTGCAACCCTCTCATTTTCGTAAGTAAAAATGAGCTGTGCTCCTTCAGCAGCTAAAGATTGAGCTGTCCCCCAGGCAATACTCCTGTTATTAGCCACGCCCATAATCAAAATGTTCTTACCGCTCAGTAGTACTGCCACAGAAACCACCTTTCTTTTTTTACATTTTTAAACAAAATAACAACTTAACTGCGTATGTCTACATTTATAGACATATGTAATCTTTCCTGGAATATTATCGCGTTAATTGCCAAACTTGGATAGGCGACGTTTTAGGCAAATCACAAAATTTATTTTAAAATTTGTGTAACACATCTTGCATGCTGTCTGTCATCTCACAAAAAATAGTTGTGTTGCTTCTGTTGGTCTGTGTTCAAATCGAAAGGGATACATGTGTGTGAAAAAAGATAGCGAGGCAAAAATAAGGTGACTGTCAAAGTGAGTTAAACATAAAATCCTCATATTTTTGTAAATATTTACATTTCGACGACGGACTCACCCCACTACCGGAAGTAACCACTTCATTTTCAACAACAATGAGTCTTCCGATTTGAACATCCTGAGTGACCAGCCAGATTTTATCTAATCTAAGTGTAAAGCCTTAACCTCTATAGACTACGCTTTTGTTTTTTGGGAGCTAAAGTATAGCTAAAGGAGACAACAAAGTCGATTGCCAGAACGATCGCCCATGTTTGCATAATGCCCTCCAAAGACACCGTACGCTGCGGATCATCAACATACACAATGATGGCGAGCAACAAAGCATTACCTATAGCCCAGCCCAAAAGGTGAAGCAACCAACCTATCCGTTCCTCTTTTGCATGAGCAGCACCATACTTGCGTTCAGGCTTGGGTCCCTTACCAAACCAATGGGAGAACCGTACATCCGCCCACTTAATTAACCTATGACCAAATGCTACTGTAATACCAAAATAACAGGCCGCCAAGCCAGTAGCAGTCGTAATCTCCATGCCACTTTTCACCGTGATGAACACCGCAATCAGTAGCAGGATATCAATAATGGGGGTAAATAGTAAAAGAAGACCGCCTAATTTCTTCAAGCCAAACATATACCTTGCGATCAAGCCTGCAACAACAAAAACCCAAAATAAAACTTCAGCACTAATAATAAATAAATACATAATAGATGATTCCTTTCAAATTAGAAATTGGTATTCACCTCAACTATCCCCCTTTCATGCCCACTATCATACAATATTATACATAATATTCCTAGTATTTTGTCTATAATTACATAAAAGGAAACAAATAGCCGTTTTTTCTGCGAAAATCAGTATCTGTTCAGCCCATTTCGTCTTGTTCTCAAAATGGGCATTTTACATGATATGCTACCCATAAAGAATTATGATGATCTGAAATGAAAAAAGATGTACCTATGCTAATCAGCACGGGTACATCTTTTTTTACAGATACACTATCCAATTACAATATGACCTTCGGGACGACGGTACAATGTCTTGGTCGAGCGTGGACGAATGGCATAGGCAATCGTAAGAGGACCAATCCGACCAATAAACATAGTCACACAAATAATCAGCTTGCCTGCGTCAGACAATCCTGGCGTCACTCCTACAGACAACCCTACCGTTCCGATTGCGGAAGCAGCCTCAAATGCAAGGGAGAGAAATGGCGCATCCTCTGTCATTAAGAGCAGTATAACCACAATCGAGAATATAAATAGGGCCAGTACAATAATGGTCAGCGCCCGCATCATGATATCTTTGGGGACCCTATGACGGAAAAACACAATTTCCTTCTGTCCTCGCATGACGGCGATTAGGGCACCTACCATAAGCAGAAACGTAGTCGTTTTAATTCCTCCTCCCGTGGAGCCCGGAGAAGCACCGATAATCATCAGCAACATAATAAAAAACTGACTTGCCTGCCTTAACCCGCTGATATCGACTGTGCTCGTACCTGATGATCTCGTGGAGACCGATTGAAAGACAGCTCCATATACTTTGCCTTCCCAGTTCAGCGCACCCAAGGTTCGTGCATTGGTAAACTCAAAAACAAATAAAACCAGCGCACCAACCACAATGAGCACTCCCGACACGCTAAGCACCATTTTGGAGTGTAGAGACAGTCTCCGGGTACGGCGAAAATCGAACAAATCGCTAAGTACAAGGAAACCCAAGCCTCCAGATATAACGAGCACAGATGCAATCATATTGAAAACAAAATCTCCAGCGTACTGTTGGAAGCTAGTCCCGAACAGATCGAATCCCCCGTTATTAAAGAGGGATACGGAATGGAATATTCCATAATATATCGCTTGTCCGACAGGCATCTCTCGCATCCACCGCAAAGCTAAGACGACGGCAGCTATCGCCTCAATGGTAAAAGAAAAGATCAGCACCTTGCGAATAATACGTACGATCCCTTCCATGCTATCGGCATTAATAGCCTCCTTAAGCAGCAACCGATCCTTTAACGATAATCGCCGCCCCAACAACAGCGCAAACAAGGTCGCTAAGGTCATAAACCCCAGCCCGCCTAGCTGCATCAGCACCAAAATGACGGTTTCGCCAAACATCGTATACGTTGAATCGACGTCAACAACGACCAGTCCTGTGACGCAAGCGGCTGAGACGGACGTAAAAAGCGAATCAATCCAATGCGGAGCATGACCACTATGATTGGCAACAGGAAGCATCAGTAGCAAAGTACCCAATGCAATAATCAATAAATATCCGATGACCAATATAAAAGGAGGCGATGCGAACCGACTAAGCTTGACGCTGCGTTTCATTAGAGTATTCTCTCCATCCGTTCTTATGAAAAAGAGGAACAAGACACGGGAAGCCCGGCTGATCCTCTATATTCATAATGTTATGTTATTCTACTGTTGGTTACGCATATGCGGGAAAAGCAGCACATCGCGAATGGAAGGCGCATCTGTCAGCAACATAACCAAACGATCGATGCCGATGCCCAGTCCACCTGTTGGTGGCATCCCGTATTCCAAGGCGCGGATAAAGTCATCATCCATTTCATGCGCCTCGTCGTTACCGTGCTCACGTTCCAGCAATTGTGCTTCAAAACGTTGGCGCTGGTCGATTGGATCATTCAGCTCAGTGAACGCATTCGCATGCTCACGAGCAACCACGAACAGCTCGAAGCGATCCGTAAACCGCGGATCTTGTTCGTTTTTCTTGGCCAACGGCGAAATTTCAACCGGATGTCCAGTAATAAAGGTAGGTTGAATAAGCGTTTCCTCTACGAACTGCTCAAAGAATGCATTCAGGATATGGCCAAATGTCATATGCGGTTCAACCGAAACTTTATGCTCTTTCGCAAGGCGATGAGCTTCTTCATTACTCATCTGCACGCTAAAGTCTACACCTGTTACTTCTTTAACAGCATCAACCATGGAGACTCTGCGCCATTGCGGCGTCAGATCCACTTCCTGGCCTTGATATTGAATGTGTTGTGTGCCCAGTACTTCCTGCGCAATATGTGCAACCATGTTTTCCGTCAATTGCATGATATCTTTATAATCAGCATACGCTTCATACAGCTCAATCATCGTAAACTCAGGGTTATGGCGGGTCGAAATACCTTCATTACGGTAAACACGACCGATCTCATATACTTTCTCCATTCCGCCGACAATTAGTCGTTTCAAATGGAGTTCAATAGCAATACGCATATAAAGCTGCATGTCCAATGCATTATGGTGCGTAACAAATGGCTTCGCCGCCGCCCCGCCAGCAATGGAATGTAATGTTGGGGTTTCAACTTCCAAATAGCCGAGCGAATCGAGATAACGACGCATGGATTGAATAATACGGGACCGTGTAATGAACGTTTTTTGTACTTCAGGGTTCATAACCAAATCGACATACCGCTGACGGTAACGCAATTCAACATCCTTCAGGCCATGATATTTCTCTGGTAATGGATACAAGGATTTGGACAAGACCTCAATATCCAGCACTTTGATTGTCGTTTCGCCCGTTTTGGTCTTGAAGAGCACACCCTTAACACCAACAATATCACCCAGATCCAAAATACCAAATGCTTTATATTTGGATTCAGGTACTGTGTCTTGACGAACATAAATTTGAATACGTCCGCTAAGATCCTGTATATGAGCAAAGCTGGCTTTTCCCATCACACGTTTAGCCATAATACGGCCTGCTATGCTAACTTCAATATTCTTTTCTTCCAGTTCTTCCTTAGTCAAACTGTCATACTTGCTCAGTAGTACGCCCGCTTCAGCCGTGCGTATGTATTTGCGTCCAAAAGGATCAATGCCCAATGCGCGAAGCTCGTCCAATTTGGCACGACGAATTTGTAATAGTTCACTTAATTCCTCGCGATTTTCTTGTGTTTCCTGGTTAGTAGTTTCATCCGACATGGTGCTAAATCAGCTCCTTCAATATGAATAGACGGGCCGGGGTCCGTCCGGGTGTAGAGAAAAAAAGCTTCCACAAGGAAGCTTTTACATTAAATTCCAAAGTCCGTGTCTTATTTCTTGATATCCACGATTTTATATTGAATAACGCCTGCTGGAACGGTGACATCCACAACAGTTCCCTTTTTCTTACCGAGAATTGCCTTGCCAACCGGACTTTCATTCGAAATCTTATTCTGTAGCGGGTCGGATTCGGCGGAACCTACGATAGCATACTCTGTAATATCTCCGAATTCCAAATCTTCAACGGTCACAGTTGCACCTACTCCCACAACATCGGTGTCAATTTCATCACTATTGATAATGCGGGCATTGCGTAGCATCTTTTCCAACGTAATTACACGGCCTTCAATAAAGGCCTGCTCATTCTTCGCATCCTCATATTCGGAGTTTTCACTAATATCTCCGTATCCGATGGCTACCTTAATCCGTTCAGCCACTTCGCGGCGTTTGACAGACTTTAAGTTCTCAAGCTCATCTTCGAGCTTTCTAAGACCTTCCTGTGTCAGAATGACTTCTTTATCGCTCATCTTAACCGATTCTCCTGTCATGGGAAAAGTTTAAAAGTGCATCGGAATGCACGCTTTCAAAACATAATATGCCACTCTGAGGGAATGAGAACATTTCCTGCTGTTGTCTTGAGAGCTGCACACAATTTGTAGCATACATCAAGATTTTATACTGAACGATTATAGGGCAAGCAATTGGAAAAGTCAATCGCGTGCGCAGGCCGGAACAGCTTCCTTATTGCGCAACAGCAGTAGGAGAAGCAGCACTTGTAGAAGGCTCATCGTTATCTACCATGTGCAATTGAGATACAAATTGATCCAAAATACGTACCATATCGTCGCGCTTTGTTTCTTCCATAATGACATCCTTAATACGTGCAGAACCTTTAAACCCCTTGAGGTACCAAGCCAGATGCTTGCGCATTTCACGGACAGCTACCGCTTCACCCTTCAATGCAACCAGACGATCCATATGCAGAATGGCAATGCGGATTTTTTCTTCCGGTGAAGGATCGGGCAACAGCTCACCTGATTGCAAGTACTCAATCGTACGGTAGAGCATCCACGGATTCCCCAGAGCACCACGTCCGATCATAACGCCATCACAATTGGTCAGATCCAGCATGCGGCGGGCATCTTCCGGTGATGCCACATCACCGTTTCCAATTACAGGAATGGAAACTGCTTCTTTAACTTCTTTTATAATATCCCAATTCGCATGTCCCGTATACAGTTGCTCCCGTGTACGGCCATGTACGCTAACGGCCTGACCTCCGGCACGTTCAACAGCGCGAGCGTTCTCTACGGCATAAATATGCTCGCTATCCCAACCAATACGCATTTTCACGGTAACCGGCTTGCTTACCGATTCCACTACCGCCGATACCATTTCATAAATCTTGTTTGGATCGAGCAGCCAACGAGCACCTGCATCACATTTGGTCACTTTGGGAACCGGGCAGCCCATATTGATATCAATAATATCTGCATTCGTTTCCTGATCTACCACCTTCGCTGCTTCCACCAAAGATTCGCGGTCGCCTCCAAAAATTTGCAAGCTAAGCGGCTTCTCGCGCTCATCTACAAACAGCATCTCACGTGTACGCTTGTTGCCGTGAATGATGGCCTTATCACTAACCATCTCTGCACATACCAAGCCTGTACCGAACTCCTTGGCGATCAAGCGAAAAGCAGGATTGCACACGCCTGCCATGGGTGCCAAGACGACTTGGTTTTTCATTTCAATATCGCCGATTTTCAACATATCTGTTCACCCCTTTATTCCTTCTTTTATATCGTCACTTATCGTCATTCCGTCAATTCCCGGACTTCAATTTCTAGCGTTTGGGCGATGATATTCAGCATGTCTGGGTCTACTGTACGATTGCCTCGCTCCACAGCACCTAGTACAGTCAAAGATATACCAGTACGTTCTGCCAACTCCTGCTGTGTGAACCCTTTTAGCTTCCGAAAGGCGCGGAGTCGTTGCGCCAGCTGCATGTTTTCCAAAGCTGTATGCCGTCCTTTCCATCCACAGAATTCAATGCAGTATGCACGATACTGTACAGACCGGACGGATCTTGGTTCGGAACGATATCAGCCAAAGGAACCAGCACAAAAGCACGCTCCAACATACGAGGGTGAGGAAGCTCCAAATCCGGTGTAGCCAGTTGCGCCGCTTCCATCCATAACAAATCCAGATCAATGGTTCGTGGCCCATTAGGAATGTGTCTTACTCTCCCCAGACGACTCTCCACCTCCAGCATATATACCAGAAGCTCCTCTGGAGCAAGTGTTGTGGATACGGCTACCGTCATGTTCAAAAAAGAAGGTTGATCCAGATACCCAACAGGCTCTGTTTCGTACAGGCTGGAGCACCGAAGCACCCGTATACCCGGATGTTCGTCCAGCGCCGTAATGGCTTCATACAGGGTATGCTCGCGCTCCCCCAAATTAGCCCCTAAAGCAATATAAGCCTCTGATGCCTCAGAGGTCGAATGTGCATTCATGTATCGTTCCTACTTTCTTGCGCGATAAAGCTCAACCGTCACGCCCTGAAAATGAATATCAAACGGCGGATGCGGCTTTGTGACTTTGACAGTCAGTGCATTGACACTAGTATAAGTGTCCAGTAGGGAAGATGCAATACGTTCGCCCAAAGCTTCAATCAATTGGTAAGATTCCTTTTCTACAATATCTTTAACGGTGTAATGCACCTCGGCGTAATTAACCGTTTTGTCCAAGGCATCCTGCTCACCCGCTTCACGCAGATCAAGCTCCAGTTCCAAATCAATATAGAAACGTTGTCCCAGCTTGCGCTCCTCTGGAAAAACGCCATGATATCCGTAATACTCCATACGATGCAAAACCATTTTATCCATCGTGGGTATCCCCCCCTGTTTTTTATTAGATTTTCTCAATAAGCTCAACTTAAAAGTTTCGTATCGTGCCATTGCGCAGTCGGATGGTGCTCCCCATCGCCACTGCCCCAGATTTCTTGAATAAAACCTATAATAAAGGTAGAAATTCGGGGAAGTGATGCTTCCGAAGCGAGCTTTCCTACGGAAAGCTTTTAAAGCGACCGCTTTGCTTGTACAGCACCATTCCGCCTACTCCGTTCTCGTTCTACTTGATCTATTCTTCTGTTCACCTTACACAATAAATAACTCCCTAAAAATACAGTGACTTTATGGCGCGTTGTAGCGGAATGAAGGATTTGAATCCGGAGAAGCGAAGCGCTCGCCTTTGCAACGGGATTCTAACAGTCATATGTTTACCAATTCAAAAGAATCCCGTTGCAACAGCGATCGCAGGATCAAATCATTCATGAAGCGTCTTCTAACCACCATAACTCAGTGCATTTTTAGACCCGTACACCATCGCATCACACATACGTACGGTGCGCTTGATTTGCGCCACATCGTGTACACGCACAATCTGGCACCCTTGAGCAATGCCAAAGGCAACGGTAGCCGCCGTGCCCTCCACCACATCATTCACAGGCAAATCCAGTGCTGTACGAATAAACCTTTTGCGCGACGTAGCCAATAACAGCGGAAAGCCCAGCTGACTCAATGTATCGAGAGAAGTCATGGCATGAATATTTTCATCGTAATCCTTGGCAAAACCGATACCTGGGTCTAAAATGATCTGTTCCTCACGTACCCCCGCATCCAGCGCTAATCGGATACTCTCTTTTAAATCAGACAGCATATCAGAAACCAAATCACTATAATTACGATCATGACGATTATGCATCAAAATGACCGGGCAATCGAATTCCGAAGCTACACGTGCCATATCGGGGTCTGCCTTAAACCCCCAGACATCATTAATGATATGTGCACCAGCTTCAAGCGCCTGCCTGGCTACTTCGGCTTTGTAAGTATCTACAGATAACGGAATGTGCGGTGCAATACGATGGATGGCTTGGACGACCGGAATGACCCGTGCCAGTTCCTCTTCCACACCTACTGGGTCATGACCCGGGCGGGTAGACTCCCCACCAATGTCAATGATATCGGCTCCATCTTCCACCAGCTTCAATGCATGTAAAACAGCAATCTCGGGACTATAATGTAATCCTCCATCGGAAAATGAATCCGGGGTCACATTCAGTATGCCCATGATCTGTGTGGAATGTCCGAGCGTAAGCTCGGCATCCCCCATTCGGTAACTACGTTGATAAAGGGTCGGTATGTTCACTTGATCCCTGCTTTCTGTCTATAATCGTGCAACAGCAAAGCTGTTATGGACCTGGGCTGTGTCAAGGGAACCGATACATGGTTCGTTGCTCCACCCGGCTCCAACAACAAATCCACGGGCCGTATTTCTTGTATAGAGTTGGTCATAAAAATTTCATCAGCCTGTTTCAGCTCGTCCCAGCGGTACAAACCTTGCTCACAAGGAATGTCTCGCAGATGCGCCAGCTCCAAAATGAATTCACGCGTAATGCCTGGCAGAATTCCTGTAGACAAGTCAGGGGTATACAGCGTATTATTCCGCACAAAAAACAGATTGCTGACCATTCCTTCTGCCAGAAAACCATCCGCTGTAAGCATCATTCCTTCAGCCTTATAACGGACAGCCTCGGCATACTGCTGAAGTTCCCGCTTCGCAAGAATATTATTCATATAATGGAGCGACTTTAAACGAACCTCACCCTCTGGAGTGTTTCTGGGGGTTCGCAACAACTGAAGCGCCGATGTGGAAATGGATTGCCCGGTTTGTGTATTGGTAGAGGGCAACGGTTTCGCAAACAAAATATGGTTGGGGCGCGTATAGTCCCCCGTCGGCAATCCTAGCACCTCTTCGCCCGCTGATACGGTGTAACGAACATAGGCTTCATCCAGTCCATTCGCCACCATCAGATGTTGGATGTGTCTCGTAAGCTGCTCCTCATCCGGTTGAAAAGGAATGCCGAGCATTCGGCAACCTTCCTGCAGTCGATGCAGATGCCAATCCAGCAAGAATGGAACACCCTTGTAGGTGCGGAATGTTTCAAACAAGCCCATTCCGTATAAAAAGCCGTGATCACTTACGTGAATCACGGCTTTTGCGGCTTCCGTGAGGACGCCGTTGACTCCGATATATTTCATGAATCAGACGCCTACCTTGCGTTTTAGGAAATTGCGTAACAGTTGATGCCCATAATCCGTAATAATGGATTCTGGATGGAACTGAACTCCTTCTACGGCAAATTCTTTATGCCGCAAACCCATAATTTCACCTTCTGCGGTTTCCGCGGTAATCTCTAGACACTCAGGCAGACTCTCGCGCTCCACCAGCAATGAGTGATACCGGGTTGCTGTGAACGGAGAAGGCAAGCCTTCAAATACTGACGTATTGTGATGAAGAATCGGTGATGTTTTACCGTGCATGAGTCGTTCAGCCCTGATAACCTTACCGCCAAAAGCCTGTCCGATGGCCTGGTGGCCGAGGCAAACGCCAAAAATCGGAATGCGACCTTTAAAATGGCTGATCACATCCAGTGATATCCCTGCCTCATTCGGCGTGCATGGACCCGGCGAGATCAAAATATGCTCTGGTGCCAGCTCTTCTATGCCTTTCACATCAATCTCATCGTTCCGTTTTACGGTTACTTCTTCGCCAAGTTCACCTAAATATTGAACAAGATTGTACGTAAACGAATCATAATTATCAATCACCAAAATCATACGACTCACCCTCCTGTGATACCGCTTTTGCTCAAAGCGGCTTCTTCTTCACCACATTGTACCGCCTTCATGACAGCTCTAGCCTTGTTCCGACATTCCCGATATTCCCTGTACGGGTCTGAATCAATGACGATCCCCGCACCTGTCTGTAAATAGGCAGTGCTGCCTTTAACAGCTAGTGTTCTTATTATAATATTTAATTCCATATTGCCGTTATAGTCAATCCATCCAAGGGACCCTGTATAAGGCCCCCGACGAACGGGCTCTAATTCTTCAATAATTTCCATGGTGCGCACCTTGGGTGCCCCGGTAATGGTTCCGCCTGGAAAGGTAGCAGCAATTACATCTATAGCTGTACGACCCGAGGCTAATTTTCCTTCAACCTGAGAAACCAGGTGCATAACGTGCGAATAGTATTCGACCGTCAGCAGTTCAGGCACATGCACCGATCCGTATTCGGCAATCCGTCCGATATCGTTACGCTCCAGATCGACGAGCATAATATGCTCGGCGCGTTCTTTTTCGCTTGATAGAAGCTCTGCTGCCATAGCGGCATCTTCATCCGGTGTTAGCCCTCTTCTTCTCGTACCTGCAATTGGTCGGGCGCTCACACGTCCATCCTCCAGCTTCACCAACAATTCCGGCGAGCCACTAACGATCCGTAAATCTGGCATACGCAGCATACCCATATAAGGGGAAGGATTCAGCAGACGAAGCCATTCATATATATTTTCAGGGAGGGCTGTAAGCGCACGTTGCTGACGAATCGATAAGTTGACCTGGAATACATCCCCTTGGGCAATGTATTCCTGCACACGTTTCACGGCTTGTTCAAAATCTTGTTGGTTGAATGCCGCTGTCCAGCCTTCAGATTCAAGATGAGCAGCCTCTAACCCTTCTTCGGCGAGCCTAGCACAACGACGAGGGTACGCAGAATCAATCTCTCCTGCATTTATGATGTTATTCCACTGAGTCAGCATACGTTCTGCACGTTGGGCAGCTTCCGCGTAATGCTCGCAAAGTATAGGATTTGGCCCATCCAGCATAACGCGATTGGTCAAATCGGTATCACTACTGACTTTATCGGAATGCGCAGGAGCGGGCATATGAACAGCACAATATATGCAGGATTTTTCGTGATCGTAAATCCATAGCTCATCCACCCTCATCCATACATAATCAGGTATGTCTGTATCGTCTGCAGCTTGAGATGGCAAACGCTCCAACGAGCGAGCTACATCGTAGCCAAGATAACCCGCAAATCCTCCAGAGAAAAAAGGCATGCCAGGTACACGCGGCGCACGGTAAGGAGCGATCCAGTTGCTCATGACTTTCAAAGGTTGACCATGCATTTCTCCATGTTTCCCGCTTTGCAAATCAGTCCAAACTGCATGTTCTCCCTTGCCCTCCAATATAGCAACCGGATTTAAGGCCAGATAGGTGTACCTCCCACCTTTAGCGCTCTCCAGCAAAAAGGCATATGAAGACGAATCCTCCCAAGCCTTCCGCCACGATGACGGTAGCCCCCCCACGGGTAATGGGTACTCAGCAATATAAGGAAGTATGCTCCAGCCTTCCTCCTGCCAAACCTGCCACTGCGTCTCCGTCACTCTAGCTGTCGATTTCATCCGTGTGTGCTTCCCCTTCCCTACTTTTCAATAAGTCTATATTCTCTCCTTAAAAAGAAACCCCCACCCCCCTGCAACAGGGAAATGAGGGAATCCTTACGTATAGTATACACAATTACGACATAATTACAGCTCGAAATTGTATAGTGGTGTACTCAGGTAACGTTCTCCATTACTTGGAACAATGACAACGATCCGTTTACCCTTGCCCAATTGCTTAGCAAGTTTCAAAGCCGCATGAACAGCCGCGCCAGATGAAATACCGGACAAAATGCCCTCTTCCTTGGCCACTCTACGTGCTACCTCGAAAGCTTCATCGTTTTCTACATGAATAATTTCATCATAGATATCGCGGTTTAAAATTTCAGGAATAAAGTTGGCACCAAGTCCTTGAATTTTGTGGGGTCCTGGCTTACCGCCTGCTAACAGTGGGGAAGAGGCAGGCTCTACAGCCACAACTTTAATATCAGGGAATTCTTTCTTAAGCACTTCTCCGGCACCAGAAATGGTTCCGCCAGTACCTATTCCCGCTATAAAAGCGTCCAGAGTTCCGCCAATGGAACGAATGGCTTCCACAATCTCAGGACCGGTCGTTTCACGGTGAATTTTGGTATTAGCTTTGTTCTTGAACTGCTCAGCAGCAAAATATTCCGGATTTTCACTCAGCAATTCTTCCATTTTCTTAACGGACCCGTTCATGCCTTCTGATCCTGGTGTTAGCACAAGTTCGGCTCCATAAGCACGCAACAAATTACGACGCTCTATGCTCATCGTTTCTGGCATAACGATTACTGCCTTATAGCCCTTCGCAGCAGCAACCATAGCCAAGCCGATTCCTGTGTTACCGCTAGTTGCTTCAATAATCGTACCGCCTGGCTTAAGCAGACCTTCACGTTCAGCTTCTTCTACCATGCTAATCGCAATACGATCTTTTACACTGGAGCCTGGGTTCTGATATTCCAGTTTCAAATAAATTTCGGCGCTATCTTCCGGTACGATCCGGTTGAGCCGAACGAGGGGAGTTTCCCCGATAAGTTCGGTGATGTTATTAACAACTTTAGCCATGATAATTCCTCCCTGACTGTAGATGATGTATTAAAAATTGCGAAATCATTTTGTAGATCATTCTTAGTCAATCACTTTAATTCTGTACCGTTCATTTAATTTCCGATAAAAATAGTGGGTTTTATACGCTAATCATAACAATCTTCAATTCCAATGTCAATACGAGTGAGTAAGCCGCGATGCTGTCAACCCGCGTTATCAGCATCGCGCTTCCTTCAAACCAATATTCTTTCACTACGTTACAGAGCAGCGGAGGATGCATCTTTTCCAGATAAAATACGCGCTCCATATTTATCACGTAGACTCTTCTCGACCTCTTCCAAAGGAGCGGCCTGTGCAAGCGCAAGAGATCGGCGAATTTGCTGCCGGATCTGCTGCTTATCCGGAGAATTCTTCAACCGGACATCCTGTACATAAATGACAGCATAGCCATCGTTAACAGAGATCGGACCTGCAACATCCCCGGAGCTTAGCTCTCTCGCCGCCTTCATGATCGCCTCCGGTTGCAATGGATCATATTCATCCACCCATCCCAAATGCCCGCTGCTATCCTTGCCAAAAGGCTTACCTGAATACTCTTGAATCAGCACATCGAAGCTCTCCCCCTGCTTGACCCGATCTAGCAACGCTTCTGCTTCCTCCGCATTATCCACATAAAGAGCTGCCAATTGGATCTGCTTACCGACGGCAAATTCCTCAGGGTGCTGTTCCCAATACTCGTCAATCTCAGCTTCCTGAACTTGAATACCCTGCGTGGCTATTTTCTCCAAACCAATCCGGTATTCCGCTTCATTCCGCAAGTCAACCGGATCTAAGCCAAACTGTCGCTGCATTTCATCAAAGTAGGCATGATCTGAGTCATACCCTCTACTATCCTGCTCCAGCACCTGCTGTAAATCCTCTTGGGTGATCTTGATACCGAGACGCTTGGTTTCAGCCTGCACGGCTTTACGATTCAACATTTGCAACAGCGTATTGGTTCCATATCGCTTTTTCAGTTCCGCTACCCACTGTTCCTCCGATATGCCTTCCTGACCCATCTCCGCCACAGTATGATCGCCGTCATCCTTGCTTACATCACCCGGCTTTGACAGCCCCCGAAGCATGATAAGACCACCCAAGGCGGCGACGCTAACGGTCAGAATAATGACAGCTGTCCATAATCCTTTTTCCCGTGTAGTCATCGCTTGCACCGCCCATCCGGTTAGGATTTGGCTTGATCTAACAGATTTTGCAATTCATCCTTATTAAACTGATAAGCCTCATTACAAAAGTGACATACGACCTCAGCCTGTCCTTCTTCCTCAATTAACTGCTCTAATTCGCTTTCTCCCAAACTGATCAATGTTTTTTCCACGCGCTCACGTGAACACTCACATTGAAAATGGATATCCAATTCATCGAGAATCCGAACGTCCGGCAGCATCCAGCGCAGCATTTCATCAAGTTCCAACCCTTGATCCAGCAAAGCAGTAACGGGTGGAATGGAGCTGACTGCATTTTCGATCGCAGTAATCTCATCATCATTCAAGCCTGGAAGCAACTGAATAATAAATCCACCGGCCACAATAACCGTGTTATCCGTATCTACCAGCACACCCAAGCCCACCGCTGACGGGGTCTGTTCCGATTTGGCAAAATAATAGGTAAAATCCTCACCCAGTTCACCGGAAATAATCGGAGTACTGCCGCGATACGGTTCTTTTAACCCCAAATCCTTGATGATATGAATGAACCCCTCTGTACCTACGGCACCCGCTACATCCAGTTTGCCCATACTATTGCTTGGCAAATGCACATGCGGTTCAGTAACATAACCTCGCACTTCCCCTACAGCATTGGCATCAACGACGATTTGCCCAATCGGTCCATCACCTTTAACTTGAATGGTCAATCGCTCTTTTCCTTTTAGCATAGAACCCATAATAGCACCTGCTGTGAGGGTTCGCCCCAAAGCAGCGGTAGCCGTTGGATACGTATCGTGTCTTCTCCGCAATTCCTCTACCAATTGAGTTGTCCGAACAGCAAAAGCTCTAACCCTCCCATCCATGGCTGTGCCACGAATAAGTCGATCCTGCTTATTTTCCATATTGATATCCTCCCCTATTCACCAGGACAGCTATGCTGCTTATTTTCGTTAGTATTGCTCATCATTGAAGCATAATTTCCTACTATATAAACAACCTGCATCTACAGATCACGCGAATTGTTCAAAAACGTAACATATTTCAGTATAGACGAAAAACGCCGCTAATCCAAACCGATAAAATCATTCGGTTGGACTCAGCGGCAGCTTATACCCACTTTTTTATTCGGCGTTACGTTGGTAAATGATGCGCAATCCTTCGAGCGTCAACATCGGCAACACTTTTTGAATGCTCTCCGCCTCTGATGCGATTAGCTCTGCAAGACCTCCGGTAGCAATAACTGTAGGCTCCGCCTGCATTTCTTCCTTAATGCGCCGCACAATGCCATCCACTTGCCCAGCATAACCGAAGATAATCCCAGCTTGCATGGCATGAACCGTATTACGACCAATAACCTTTTTGGGTTTCTCCAACTCGATGCGGGGTAGCTTGGAAGCCCGTTGATACAGTGCCTCCGTCGAAATCCCGATACCCGGCACAATGACACCGCCCAAGTAGTTTCCCTTATCGTCAATACAATCAAACGTCGTCGCTGTCCCAAAATCCACCACAACCAGCGGCCCGCCGAACCGTTCGACAGCCGCAACAGCGTTCACGATCCGATCCGCACCTACTTCACGCGGATTCTCATAACGCAGGTTAAGACCGGTCTTGATTCCCGGTCCGACGATTAAAGGCGTTTTGCCTATGTATTTATCGCACATTTCTTCTAATACACGGACCAACGGCGGAACGACAGAGGAAATAATAACTCCCTGGATGTCATCCTTTAATACGCCACCCATACTAAAAAGATTATGTATGAGTACGCCGTATTCATCTGCGGTTGCCTGTCTGGAGGTACTGATCCGGTAATGGTGCAACAGCTCCCGCCCTTCGTATATCCCCAGAACAATATTGGTATTACCTACATCCACTACAAGAATCAATGGGTGTCACCTATCTTTCTTTGCGTTAAGGTCAAGGCTGATATCCAGGTTATGAAAAGAGTATGTCAGCCTGCCTACAGAGATCACATCTACGCCACTCTCAGCCATCTCACGCACTGTATCCAGCGATACATTGCCCGAGGCTTCTGTTTTGACATGTGGTGCCCGTTCCCGAATGAACCGAACGGCTTCCTTCATATCTGGGGCAGACATGTTATCCAGCATAATGATATCCGCCCCAGCTTCCAGGGCTTCCTGAACTTGTTTCATGTTTTCCGTCTCTACTTCAATCGTCATCGTATGCGGTATATTAGCGCGCGCTCGACTTACAGCCTGTTCAATCCCACCTGCACCCTTAATATGATTATCCTTAATCATAACAGCATCGTACAGGCCAAAGCGATGATTCGAGCCACCGCCTACACGCACAGCATACTTCTCCAGCAACCGATGTCCCGGTGTTGTTTTACGTGTATCCACCAAGCGAGTGGACAAACCATGCAATTGATCTATAAAAGCCCGAGTCCGCGTGGCAATGCCAGACATCCGTTGGAGCAAATTTAACGCCAGTCGTTCTCCGGTCAGAATTGCATGAGTACTTCCATTCACTTCCGCCAAAACGCTTCCCTTTTCAATCCACTGTCCGTCCGTCACCAGCGGAGTGAACGACAAGGAAGGGTCCACTACCTGAAATACAAGGGCAGCCACGGGTAAACCGGCAACCACGCCGCTCTCCTTGGCATGAATGACAGCCTTGGATTGGTGGCCCTGCTCAATCGTCCAGCGCGTGGTCACATCGCCAGAGCCCGTATCTTCTCGCAGCCAGCTGCGAATTTGTGCTGTCAGTTCTTCCTGATATCCACCAAACTCTCCATAAAGCTCGCTGTTAGATGTCATGAACGTACTCCTCCGTTATCCCTTGCTCACGTCTCTGCTGAACATGCTTTCGCCAGACGCTATCATCTGTCTCAGGAAAATCCTCGCGATAATGCGCTCCCCGGCTCTCCTCACGCAGCAGCGCACCATCTGTTACTAATAAAGCACAGGTGAGCAAATTGGCAAATTCGATCTCTTCCTGGCTAGCGATCACAGCCTCAAAAATAGGCATTTGCCCTTGCAGCTCGTCTAATGCTGCTTGCAGCCCCTCGCCGTGCCGACGAACTCCAGCATAACGAACCATTGCTTCTTGCAGCTTATGCCGCTGCTCCGTGACGGATGAAGCCGGGAACTCTGTACGGTTATCGCTATAAGATATCAATGTATGGCCGACCAGCGGTGGCAATGAATGCAGTCGCTCAATAATCCTGCTGGCAAATACAATAGCTTCAGATAACGAATTGCTCGCCAGACGATTAGCTCCGTGAACTCCTGTAGAAGAGGTCTCCCCGCAGGCGAACAAACGCGCAATGGAGCTTTCCCCGTGTAAATTGGTCTGGACACCACCCATCATATAATGGGCAGCAGGCGCAATGGGGATCCAGTCTGTCGTCATATCCAAACCAAATGACAGACATGTCCGATAAATTGTTGGAAAACGTTGCTTCACCCGCTCTGGCGGCTCGTGTGTAATATCCAGGTATACAAACGCAGCTTGGGTGCGTTCCATCTCATGAATGATAGCACGAGCTACGATGTCTCTGGGTGCAAGCTCCTGCCGGGAATCATACTTGTCCATAAAGCGTTCTCCGTGAATATTGCGTAACACGGCTCCTTCTCCCCGTACGGCTTCGGAAATTAGAAACCTTGGAGCGCCCGGATGGCACAACGCCGTAGGATGAAACTGTATGAATTCCATATCCCGTACAATCGCCCCAGCACGATATGCCATAGCGATACCATCCCCGGTTGCAATATCCGGATTGGTCGTATATCGGTATAATTGCCCGCTACCTCCTGAGCACAAAATCGTTGCATTAGCGGTTATATACGACCTTACCCCACCTGGCTTTTGGACGAGGGCCCCAATACACTCACCATGCTCCGTCAGCAGATCAATTACCATGCACTCTTCCCACACTTCGATACCGGGATGGGCAGCAACCTGCTTTGACAACGCACGAACAATTTCATAACCCGTAGCATCTCCATTTGCATGCAAAATACGCCGATGACTATGCGCTCCTTCCCGTGTCAACGCTAGTTCACCATCCACACGATCAAAAGCCGTTCCCAAACGTATTAACTCCTGAATGCCAACTGGACCTTCATGGACAAGCGTACTGACCGCCTCAGATTCACACAGACCTGCACCAGCAATCAGGGTATCTTCCATATGATAAGCTGGTGTATCCTCGTCCGATGTGACAGCAGCGATGCCGCCTTGAGCATAACGCGTGTTGCTTTCCATCAAAGTCTTCTTGGTAATCAGCAACACTTTCCGATTCTCCGCAGCCTTAATCGCCGTATATAAGCCCGCAATGCCCGAGCCGATAATTAACACGTCGGCCTCCAATTGGGTCAATTCCGCTACATCAAAATCAACTAGATATCTTGGAATCATGCCTTCACCTGATTTCACAGAAGAATAGCGCACACCATAGGTTCTACAGTATGCGCTCACGTATATGTTCAAAATGATAGAAAGTCGATTGCAGCGGCTGTTGGCTTTTATAAGCTAAGAAGACGACAGCCGTTTATTTAACAATAAATGTACACAACGTTCCGGTGTCTGTCAAATCACGTTAGCAATAATCTTCCATTTAAAAAGCTCCGGAAAACCCATAATACCTGGTTCCCCGGAGCTTACATATACGCTTATTCAACTATCCATCGGATGATTAGGTTGTTGTCGGTGGAGTACCACCGGAGTTGCCCGAATTGTTATCATCCTCTGGCTTTTGCAGATTAGGGATATCATTCGGTTGATCCGTTGTATTCTTAGGCTCGTCATCCTTACCTTGAATACGTACACGGACGTCTCCAATGTTGTCGATCACAGGCTCACCATTTTCCGGTGTTCCTTCTCCCTCAGTCGTGCCACCATCCAAAGAACCTGTCTCGATCAAACGTTTGATTTGTTCAAGTTCCAAGGTTTCTTCTACCAGCAAGGTTTGAGCAATCAAATGAACCTCTTTGGAATACTTGGTCAGGAGTTCTCTAGCACGCTCATAAGATTCAGTGATGAAGCGATTCATCTCCTGGTCAATCTGATAAGCGATCTGATCACTGTAGTTCTGCTCATGACCGATATCGCGTCCAAGGAATACTTGGCCTTGTGAAGTACCGAACTGCATTGGACCAAGCTTCTCACTCATACCATATTCTACGATCATGCTGCGTGCAATGCTTGTCGCTTGCTGGAAGTCGCTATAGGCTCCCGTTCCGATCTCACCAATGAACAGTTCCTCGGATACGCGTCCACCCAACAATCCAGTGATTTTGTCCAGCAATTCCTGCTTGGTAGTCAGCATGCGGTCTTCCTTCGGAAGCATGATGACATATCCGCCTGCACGTCCACGTGGAATAATCGTTACCTTGTGAACCATGTCGGCATTTTCCAAGAAGAAACCAATAATCGTATGGCCTGCTTCATGATAAGCAACAATTCGTTTTTCGCGGTCACTGATTACGCGGCTGCGTTTTTCTGTACCTACGATAACACGGTCGATAGCTTCATCTACTTCTCGCATCGAAATATCTCTGCGGTTACGACGAGCCGCCAACAAGGCAGCTTCGTTCAACAGATTTTCCAGATCAGCGCCCGTAAAGCCTGTTGTACGTTTCGCAATTACGTCCAGTTTAACATCCTTCGTTAATGGCTTGTTGCGAGCATGTACATACAATACTGCTTCACGACCTTTAACATCTGGACGGTCAACCGTAATTTGACGGTCAAAACGTCCTGGACGAAGCAACGCCGGGTCTAAAATATCCGGACGGTTTGTAGCGGCTACGATGATGATCCCTTCGTTTGCGCCGAATCCATCCATCTCTACGAGCAATTGGTTGAGCGTCTGCTCACGTTCATCATGTCCGCCACCCAATCCGGCGCCACGTTGACGTCCAACGGCATCAATCTCATCAATGAAAATGATACAAGGTGCGTTCTTCTTCGCGTTCTCGAACAAATCACGAACACGGGAAGCACCGACCCCGACAAACATTTCTACAAAATCAGAACCCGAGATGCTGAAAAACGGTACTCCGGCCTCGCCTGCAACAGCTCTCGCCAAGAGTGTTTTACCCGTACCTGGAGGGCCCACTAACAGAACACCTTTTGGAATACGAGCGCCCACAGCTGCAAACTTGCGTGGGTCCTTCAAGAATTCTACGACTTCGACAAGCTCCTGCTTCTCTTCGTCAGCCCCTGCCACGTCCTCGAACGTAACCTTCTTCTTCTCTTCGTTATACAGACGGGCTTTGCTCTTGCCGAAGTTCATAACTTTGCCGCCACCGCCCTGTGCCTGATTAAACAGGAAGAAGAACAACAGGAACATGATCACCAAAGGAATGATAGAAGTCAAAAACGTCAGCCAAATGCTTTCGCCTTCCATTTTCTTCTGCACGTATTCAAACCCGTTCGTTTCGCTGGCATTCACCAGTTCACTTAGTGCTTGATCCGTTGGTGGAACATATACGGAAAAATTGGTCGATTTAGCATTAGCCGGCTGCTTCTTATATGCACCGGTTACAAGATAGGCGTAACCGTCAAATTGGACCGTTACTTTAGAGATGTTATTAGCTTTAACCTCTTGCCGTAATTGGTCATATCTAGGGAGATCGGAGGCTTCGTTACTGTTGCTAACAAACTGAACGATACCCACCACAACTAAAAAAAGAATCAAATAAAAACCAGAATTCCGGATGAACCGATTCATCCCCTACCTCCTCTCGAGACACTTAAGTTATTTTACCATAGCCTGTAAGTCCTTCTCAACAAAGGGCCTTATTTAGTCCTAGGACTGGAGGCTGAGATTAGCTGGTGTAGATTTCCGGCTTTAAAATCCCTATGTATGGGAGGTTCCGGTAGTGCTCGGCATAGTCCAGACCGTAGCCGACAACAAACGCATCTGGAAGCGTAAATCCAGTATAATCTGCTTCAAGATTAACTGTCCGGCGTGCAGGCTTGTCGAACAAGGTTACGACACATACCGAATTGGCATTACGATTCTTAAGCAATTCAATCAAATGCGTCAGCGTCAGGCCGCTGTCGATAATATCTTCGACAATCAGAACGTCGCGTCCTTCCACAGATGCGTCCAAATCTTTAATGATTTTGATGATACCTGAGGATTTTGTAGACGCTCCATAACTTGATACAGCCATGAAATCAAGCTCCAACGGCACTGTAATGGATTTAACCAAATCAGCCATAAAGATAAACGCACCTTTCAGCACGCAAATCACCAATGGATTTTTTCCTTCATATTTTACGCTGAGCTGTGCACCCAATTCCTTAATTTTACTCTGAATTTCTTCTTCGCTGATCAATATTTCCTGAATATCATTCTGCAACGGTGTAAACCTCCTAAGTTTATACTATGAAAGCCGTTCCTGCGCAATTACCGGTGCCCCGGACTCTCTCGTCTTTGCCATGACATATATATAACCGAAGACGTGTGCTTCTGCACCGCGGCATGTACAGAACGTCGTACGCCCGGAATCCAGAGAATAGCCCCAGAGTGGTCGCAGACGATGGGAATAACGGAACGCATTGAAGGAGGTATTTTTTCATCAATAAAAATATCTTTAACCTTTTTTCTTCCGTTTAATCCCATTACATACATGGTATCTCCAGGTAATCGCGAGCGTACAGTCAAAGGCAGACTCAATTGATCTGCGTCGAACCACGCTTCCTCCTTATTCACCGGATGGTCCGCATCCGAATAGGAAGCCCTTCGCCACCGAAGTATACCACCTGCCTCAGGCAACTCTAGCTCACCGGAAATAGGCAATACACTTAGTCCATAGCACCATTCGCCCATAACGACTTGCGTACGGTCAAACAAAACCGCCTGGTCATATTCGCGGACTCCAACCGCACCGCCTCCCAAATCCAAACTCCATGTAGACGATGCCTCTTGGAGAAGTCTTAGTCGAACGGTCTCAATTTTACGAAAATCAAAATTTTCACTGTCCGAAGGCAGATAATTTAATATTAGTTTAATCAACCTCCGTTGTAAAGCAACGGATAGCTTACGGTATGAAGCGATGGGAAACATGTACCTGCCATTATCCAAGCGCACCATTTTCTCGTATGCCGACAGTGTGGATGCCTCCATAAAGTCATTTTCGTCAGCCATTGTTTCGGCCAGCCGGTTTAGGGACGGTGTCAGTCGCTCATTATATTGCCCCAAAAAAGGAAGCACATCCATGCGAATGGCGTTACGACGGTATTTGGAAGATAAATTAGTGCTGTCTATCACATAGGAAAGACCATAAAAGTTACAAAAATCAATCAGGTCAGCCTTGTACATACGTAGTAGCGGGCGAATGAGTTGCACATTTTTTTCCCTGCGCGCCAAACGCATACCCGCCAAACCTGCTGGGCCGCTACCACGCAGCAAGTGCAAGAGAACCGTTTCGGCTTGATCGTCGCCGTGGTGGGCCATTGCAATATGCTGTGCTTCCCACTTTGTAGCCATATCATGTAAAAAACTGTAGCGCAGCTCGCGGGCTGCTTCCTGTGGCCCCTTCCCGCTCTCCTTCATATAAGCGGGTACATCCACCCGAGCCATTTCAAATGGAAGTTCAAGCTTTCGGGCAATATTGCGTACCTCTTCAGCCTCCGCATCCGATTCCTCTGGTCTGAAGCCATGATGAACGTGAGCGCAGACGAGTTGTAAAGGCATATGTATAACGGATATTTCATGTAAAATGTGCAAAAGGGCCACCGAATCCGGCCCACCGGATACAGCAACCACAATGCGGTCTCCGGGGCTCCACAGTGAATGATCTCGCGCCAAGGCGAGCACTTCCTGTACAACACCGGTCGGTTTTGTTGTTCCCATTCACGACCCTCTTTTCTCCCGACCGTAAAAATGATGATCATCTGTTATCTTATGTAAGTCATGCTGCTACCTTAACGCAATCCAGAGCGCTCCGGCAAGCAGCAAAAGCGATACCGTAAAAGCATATCCCAGCCAGCGTGGGTTCCCTCTTTTGACCGACGATTGCCTGACATGTGCGGAAGCCAAACGTGACCAAGATCGGGCCGCTGCACGAGTATCGGAATATTCTCCACGCACTGCACCCAGTAGCCATTCGGCATAGGGGCGTAATACACGGCTGCGGCGAATGATGACCGTCAATTCTGCCGTATTACGCAACTGTGGCAGCCTGCTCGCAGCCGCCTTTAACGATTCGCTCTCCAATATATGAATCGTTAGAAGAGCGAAGGCAAACAGGTCATACTGGGAATCGGCATTTCGGCTGCCAGCATTCCAGAATCCCCTGTCATACCATTCTGTAAATTGTTTAACACTCCGACCAGCAAGAGATACCCCACCGTAGTCAATTAATTCAGCCTCTCCATAGGCATTGACCAAAATATTCTGCGGCTTCAGGTCGCCAAACACCCATCCTGCCTGATGGAGATCCGCCAGACGATTCAGTATACCGGTTCCAGCCACACCATACCATTCCGGCCCTTTGGCTGCCACAAAACGATGAAGCGGATCACCCTTAACATATCGCATAACATAAAAGGGGATTTCTCCGCTGCGTAACACTACATCATCCACCTCAAACAAAAAGGAAGGATTTCCATTTCGCTGAAGGGCGGCCTGAGTCCCCTGAGACTGCAATGTGGTTAGCACATTAATCTCTGATTGCAGATCAAGCGTGTTCTTCCCCATTTTCAGAGCAAATTGCCGATCGGCCTGTGCTTCTTTTACCAAATATACAGTTCCGTTCGCTCCCCGGCCCAGCAAGCGCTGGATGACATAGCTGCTCCGCTTCCACTTGCCCTTGATGACCGTTCCGGGTGCAAGAACGGGATCAGACGACGTAGTCACCGAGCATCCCTTCTCCTTTGCCATAGGATTCTTCCAGATCTTTCTGTTCTCCTAGTGTAACATATCGGTAATAATCAATCACTTGTAAAATGGCAGGACCTGTCGGTGTTGCCCCTTTCATCCGCAAGCGTCCAAATATCGATTTGATCTGGTTAAGCTCAGAGGTCCAACCGATATCCATAACTGCGTCTTCTCCCATTTTTCCGCCCGGAAAATGAAATACAGATATACGGCTGTGTCCGCTTCTGGACTGTAAACTGAGCAGCAAATCACGAATGCTGTCCTCTACAGCAGGCAGCTTGGGCTTCATGCTCGCACTTGCATCAATGAGCAAAGCAATCTCCAGGGTGCTTGTTTCTGTCAGCTCATCCATCACCTCAACCACTTGGGCTCGTTTTGCCGGAGGAAGTTCACCGATATGTTTGGCGCCACCCTCACCCAGAATGTGCGTTAACTCTCTATTAACCGCCTGCTGAATGGTTTGAACCACCGTTTTGCGCGTCATCATCTGCATGGTCTGAGCCAACTGCTTCGTCCCAACGATTTGGCTAAACCCTCCCCCTGCTTTAGCAATTTCTTGAATCTCCGCGCTGCCAAGCTCGCCAATAGTTCCATAATCTATGACTCCGGCGACGTTCACTGTAATACCTTCTCGTAAAGCTTGGGCAGCCGCCATGACTGGACTAACACCTACATTAGAGCATCCGTCTGTAATGATCAAAATTTGCTTCATTGTTTTTTGACCTCCGCTTCCTCTTAATCTATCCCGATAGATTCTATCTTTGCCTAATCCGGAACGATTCAAACGAAGGATGCGGATTTTTAAAAACGAATAAGGAATTTCCCGGGCAATGTCGGATTAGCTCACCGTCCGTGGACGTTCCAACCACCTCATGCCAGGTACATGGAGAGTTGCCCACTCTGGGCGGAAGTGATCTATTTTACTAACGACTACTGTCATATCATCATAGATTTGATTTTGTTGGTATCGAATAACCCTTTCTAGTAAGCAGTCGGCCAACTGCTGTGGATCTTCGCTTTCAATTTCCTGAATCATGCGTTTCATCCATATTTCCTTATTAACCGCATAACCCGGTGAGTCGTATATACCGTCTGTAATCATAATGAGAATATCACCCGGCTGGAGCTGCAGTGATACCAAATCAACTTCAATATCCTGTATAATGCCAATCGGCAAGTTGCTGGCAGATACGGGAATGACCTCCTCCCCTCTTTTAATAAAACTCGGCGTAGACCCAATCTTCATAAAGGTTGTCTGGGCCGTGTACTGATCAATCAGCGCCATATCGACCGTAGCATACATTTCCTCAGGTGATCGCAGCATCAGGACAGAGTTAACCGACTTGATCGCCAATTTTTCGTCCATACCCGACTGCAGTAATTCCTCCAAAATGTTAAGTGCTGCACTGCTCTCTTGCTGCGCGCGCTCTCCGTTCCCCATACCATCGCTTAAAGAGACTGCAAAAGTCCCGTTCCCTAGCTCCATCATGCTGTAGCTGTCTCCTGAGAAAAAATCGCCTCCTTTGGCGGCACTAGCTACTCCTGTAGCAATCTCATACGTTTTAGCAGAGCCGAACATGACTGTAGCCAAGCCTTGGCGGCGATCTGCCTCCGTTTCGCGCATCACAGCTATATGCTCGTCCAGTATGTCCGACAGAAGTGGAGCAATGATTTTCCGACATTCATCAAATCCCCTTGTATAGGCATGGACAATCTCAATTTCTACCTGACCTGCATCCAGGTTAATGATCTCAATGGATTGAATGGACAAGCCCAGTCTATCAAGAGCCTCCCGTATTTGCTCCTCCTGCCGATGCATGGTCTGCCCTTCCCGCTGAATTTCTCGCGCTAAATCCTCCATGATTTGTGATACACCCGATAGCTGGTCAGCAACAAGCTGACGACTATCGTATACTTGGCGCTTCCACTGCATATTATGTTGGTAGAGGCTATACTGCTGCTTCATCACTTGCAGGACAGCGCCCGTTTTAGCACATGCCTTGCTCCATTGCGGGGGTATCTGCTCCGGCTCCAAATCCGGGTTATCCTCAATGGCGCTCATCATTTCCGTCATATACTGATGAGTTTGCATAAACTTTCCGTCCCAGCACTGCTCACACTTGAAGCAGGAGGCACATGTCCCTTCCGCCACCGCATTCATAAAGTGTTCGATTTCACCATCCGACTTCGTGCTCTCACTCGCAGATATCTGATGAAAGCTGCGGGATAGCTGACTGAATACACGAGAAAACTTCGTTACCCGCTCTGCGGTGAGGTCGCGGACCCTTTTGGCATACTCATGCTGAGATTTGGCGTGGTCCTGCGTACCGGGAACATAGGTAGAAACCGCTTTAAAGAAACTTTTTGGGGTCATTAAGAATAATAGAATTGCCGCACAGCTCTCCCAGGTTGACGTCAGCACATCTCCGGTCCCGTCCAAATAGATCGTCAGAATTGAGGAGCCTAGCAGCATCCCAAGCGCAACAGCGCCTTTTTTCCCTTCACGCAGCATTCCTGCCAGCAAACCTGCAAAAGCGAGTAAACTCATCTGCACAATTGCAGACATATTGGCCAAGCTTAAAATTAAACCAGTAATTACACCGACTGATGCACCCAGCGAAGCACCTCCCACCAAAGCAAACACCAAGACCAAATATCGCGACAGCACATGATCGACAGACAATGAATGAACAGTCCAGCCTACTGCTCCCGTCATCACAGAGGCTAATAAAATAATAAGACATAAAATTTCCTCATTTTTGAGCTGGCTTGTCTTCTTGCGGTACGTAAACAACGGTATGGCCTGCGTGAACACCAGCGTAAGCATAAAGCTGAGAACCGCATCCGTTCCCACAATGATAAGCTCATACCATGTGAAAGTTGGAGCCATCACGGTGTTAAATAAATTGACCATAAACACCGACAAGAAAACCATAAGCGGGGCATAGGATAATTCCAGACGGTCGAAGGCTCGTAGCCCGCGATACAGGAGATAAAATACCAGTAGCTCACCACCAATCATAAATAACGATGGGTAAGGAGCTAACAGGCTGCCTAACACAACTGATACAGCTACAGGCAGCATCAGATCACGCCGAAGAAACGTTATGACCGCAAAATAAGCGAGGGCAAAGGGAGAAAGCTCGTCCAAAATAGTGGCGCGTCCCAGTAGAACTCCCATAGCTGACAATAGCAGCATCCATCTTTGCGCCGTTACCCATTGCACCACTTTATGTGAATCCAGCCGTTTCTTGAGTCTGGAAGACCAACCTTCCGTACGCTCTTTGGATTTGGACTTTCTAGATTTTAACCCCGGAAAATGTACCACGTTCCATTTCTCCATCATGCGTCAGGCACCCCATTCATCAATTTGATGTTCCCATCTTAAACCAGAACGATTGAGAAAGTTTGTCAGAACCTCACGTCTTATTCCAAGAAATTTCCGACAAAAAAACGTTCTGCGCGAAAGGACAGAGCATCACTCTGAACATCAAGCTACGCCCGTATGGAAGCCGATGAAAGAAACGTCCCGCTACTCCTTACATAACCTCTCGATGTCGTTCATCCTGATGTCCAAACTAGCGATTCGCACAGAAGATAGACGGAAAACCGTTGGAGTTTGTCGGACGATTATGTCCTCACGACAAAAAAAACATCCACTTTCCAGCATCGTAGCTCTTATCTTCTTCGCCAAAATTGCGAATCTCATAAATGCCCGTACGACTAACCACTGGATTCAGCGCCGACAGCCGCTACTTATCGCATCTGTTGTCGGTAGAACGCAAAAAAACCGTAGCAGTCTCTCGACTGTACGGTTTTCCGTGTATGATTGATACGGTTGTCAAAGTGAATTAAACACGCTTCGCGCCGCGTCCTCCGCGTTTACCTTCGGTGTTCTTTTTCAGCGACGAAATGCGTTCCTCACTATCTTTCAGGAAGCGTGACATTTTATCCTCAAATGAAGGTTTACCCGGTGCAGGCTTGAAAGAACGGCCTCCACGATCGCGGTTGAAACCACCGCCACCACCGCGTCCTTGACTTGGACCTGAACCTCCACCGCCGAAACGGTCGCCTCCGCCTGGTCCTCCTGTACGCTCCGGTCTTGGAGCTCTTGGGGGACGGGCTTCACTTGCCGGCTTGTCAATCGTTTGCTTAATGGAAAGCCCGATTTTGCCATCTTTGTCAACATTAATGACTTTCACCGTCACAACATCATTAATCTTCAGGTGGTCGTTAACATCCTTAACATAGTTATCGGCGATTTCCGAGATGTGAACGAGACCCGTGACACCTCCAGACAAATCCACAAATGCTCCAAAATGCGTGATGCCTGTCACTTTGCCCTCTAACTTGGTGCCCACTTCAATTGCCATAGAATAAAATGATCCTCCCTTAAAATATACAACCGATTTTTTTGCAAAAAAATCCCGCTGTGGTGATTTGATTATACAAAATGGCGGAACCAAGGTCAACTAAGCATTGGCCCGATAATGTTCCTATTTCTGATCTTCGATGATTGGCGTCTCTTCCGGTTTGTAAAGACCGTACTTGCTTCTGGCAATCTCGCCAATGTACTCAGGGTCCTTGAGACGATTCACTTCGGTTTGAAGCTGTTGTTCCGTTTGTGTAGCAGCTTGCTTCTGCTTTTCCTTCTGGGTGAGCTGTTCACTTCGATCGGCCATAATCATGCCTTGAGAAAAAAAGGTAAAAATTGCCCAACTACCAAAGGCGGCAAGCGATAGCAACCAAATCATGATTCGCCTGCGCCCGCCCGCGTTGGACTTGGACGTAGAAGATGAATGGCGATCTACAGACGAATTACGCATGATACTACCTCCTTCCAAACCATCTTTTCGCTGTGTTTTTCAGTCTGATACCCAGCTTTACGAGCGACTCTGGAGTCTTCCAGCGCGCTTTAAGCGGACCGATCAGCCATAGGATCGGCTTCCAAACCGGCATCAGGATGTATATCAGCATCCTTCCCAGGAACACAATAAGTGTCCATGTCCATCCGACCAGCTTGCGTAACAGCCGATACAGCGCTAACACCGGAAGAACAATCAGGATGCGCAGTATGCTGTTCACGATCAACGTCAGTCTGCGAACTATCTCTAATAACATTACCACAAAACGTTGGGTTGTAACACTAAAGGCCCAAAAATAGAGCCAAACCCCCAAAAGTAGTCCTAAAAAGACATAAAACCGCAGCTCACCGCGATTACTCGCGTATAGCACACGGAAAATAAACAAAGCCGAGGCCACCCAGTACAGCACGTCCAACATATGAACGCTCCAGCGGGCAAAATGAAAGCGGATGGACAGCACCCGGTAGCTGTCAAACACCACTCCCATGGCTATGCCCGACAACAGCATCCATGTCAATGTCAGCCATTGTGTGTAAGGGTTCATTTGAAGAGCTTGCCGAATAGGCTTTTTCCGTTTTTGGCCGGGGCCCCGGGCTCCAGGTAGACGAGGGAAGTAATCAAACCTTCAATGGACAACAGCCCCTCTTCTAGACTGAGGTTTTTGATATGTAAATGTTGTCCGCGAATGGTGAGATGGCCCAGCTCGGTCTGAAGCAAAAATTCTTCACTGTCAAAGCTCTCCACATTGCTGACGCCTGAAATATCGAGTTGCTTGCGGCTTTGCATGCGCAGATCATGGTGCTTGGACTTCCCTTGTTCAATCATGGCATGTACCCCTCCTTCTGTTCTTAGCTTATGAAGGGGGCCGTATGATTTAGAACCGCTTTTGCTGTTAATCAGCATATGATGGACGAAACCTCGTCATCTAAAGAAAAAAAAGCACTCCTTCATAAAATAATGAAGGAATGCTTTCATGTACAGTTGTGAGAAAATCAGATGTCTGCTTACCAGTTCAAACCATTGTCCCTGGCAATAGGCTCTTCCTTTACCAAAGTGTACATACTTGCAGCCTCGTCCTTGCGTGTAGTGTCGGCGAGCCGTTCCACTCGCACGGTCACCAGCTTCTGGCCAAACTGGACGGTAATTTCATCGCCTACTTTGACCGCACTGCTCGGCTTGGCTTCGCGTCCGTTCACCAGCACTCTCCCTTGTTCGGAGACGTCCTTGGCTACCGTACGCCGCTTAATCAGCCGCGAGACTTTCAAGAATTTATCAAGACGCATTAGTTAACGGCTTCTTTAAGCTTATTACCGGCTTTAAAAGCAGGAACGGTCGATTCTGGAATTTCAATCGTGTTACCGGTTTGTGGATTGCGGCCTGTACGGCTGGAACGCTTGCGTGTTTCGAAAGTACCAAAGCCGATCAGTTGCACTTTGTCACCGCTAGCGAGTGCATCTGTAATTTCACCAAGAACGCCATTCAATACAGCTTCAACGTCACGTTTGCTCAAACCGCTTTTGCTGGAAATATTGTTGATCAGATCTGTCTTGTTCATAAGATAAAAGCCTCCCAAATGTCAAAAAATAATCATCACGCTGCATGTCCATTTATGGAGCAGACGTGAGGTCCAACTGTGGCCGAAGCCCTCCTGAATGTCACTGTAACACGCTTAACTATAAGCTACAGTTATTTTCAGAATTACTACAAGTTATTCTGGCTTGTCCGTAAAAATCCTGCAATGACAGGCGTTTTTTTATTCGACCCCAGTTAAGCCAACATCCTACTACAAAACTCTGTCCATTGGCAAGTCTTCACAAACTAGGCCTTCTTTCAACCCTGCATATGTCTCATTTTACTGTTCTGTGCAGCCAAAAGCGAATATGTGGAATCACGCTTTGCCAAGGAGCTTTTTCGCTTCCTGCCAGTAAGTCTCCATTTCATCTACGCTGCTGTCTTCGGGACGGCGCCCCTGCTCGCGTAATTTCTGCTCAATATACTGGAAACGGTCGACAAATTTGCGATTGGTGGCGGACAATGCCTCTTCCGGATCTACTCCCATGAACCGGGCTGCATTCACTGCAACAAATAATACATCGCCTAACTCCAGCAACTGGGCTTCCACGGCATGCCCTTCACGAACCGCTTCCTTCAGCTCAGCCACTTCTTCGTCCAATTTATCGAATACGCCCTCAATGCTATCCCAGTTAAAGCCTACTTTAGCTGCTTTCTTCTGGAGCTTGTACGATTTCATAAGAGCAGGCAGATCACGTGGAACCCCATCCAGTACGGAAGGGTCTGCTGCCGTCGTGCCTTTAAGCCGTTTTTCCTCAGCCTTCATCTGCTCCCAGTTTTGCAGCGCTTCTTCCGCATCATTCGCTTGATTGTCACCAAATACATGTGGATGACGGAAAATAAGCTTATCATTCAGCCCCTGGATAACATCATACACATTGAAGGTTCCAACTTCCTCTTCCATTTGGGCATGCAGCAAAATTTGCAACAACAGATCGCCCAGCTCTTCCTTCATATGCTCAGGGTCGTCCTCATCTATCGTTTCAATGACTTCATACGTTTCTTCGATCAGATTTTTGCGGATCGACTGATGTGTCTGTTCACGATCCCATGGACAGCCTTCCGGACTGCGTAAAATATCGACAATCTCGTGTAAACGGTCAAAAGAACGCCGTTTCAGTGCCTCATCTTCACTGCGAGGTATGTATACCAAGGATAGGTTCCCGTAGCCCTCTACTCGATCTAGCTCGTACAGCGGCACCTTGTGCACCGCTTCCTCGCCTTCCACCCCAAGAGCGTGACCGACGTACACCTCATAATCGTCAGGATACCGCTCCATCAGGCACAGCTTCACATCAGAAGCCGTGAAGGTGTCATACACCTGTCCGATCAGCGTATGCAGCTGAGGCTGGAGCCAGCTGGCATCCAGTGTACCTGCGTCCAACAGTTGGAAACCCTCGATCGGATCAAAACCAAGACGCACAAAAGCTTCATCCAGGAAACTTTCGCCACCCAGAATGTTCAGTTCAATCCCTTGCGCAGGACAACGCTCCTTAAGCAACTGCACCGCTGCTTCTGCCACCATCGGGTGACCGGGAACCGCATAGACGATTTCGCTTCCGTCTGCCGCCTTAGCAGCTGTCGTAATTAATTGGCTGGTAATTTCCTCGTATACCTCTGGAAAGGACTCCTTTGTCTCATATACTTTGTCAAACGACTCAAAAGCCACTTCAAACTCATTCAGCACTTGAACCGCAGGATGCTCCTTGGTCCGCAGATAGAGCGCTGAAGCGCCCCGCATTTTGTTCAATATCCCTATCGTAAGCTGATCCGGATCTCCCGAGCCCAAACCTACGACCGTTAATGTTACGCTCATATCCAATCCTCCGTTTCGCAGAAACAAGGTTCGTGCTCGAAAAAATATACGGCCTACCCCCGCTTCCGCTTCCTTTGCTTTGGGATTTACTATACCACAAAGTTGTATAGGCTCATAAAATGGCTGTGCCGCTTTCACGCCCTAAGCCCTATGCCTGGGCTAAGCCAGTACGCGCAGCCTGCGCAGCACGGCTGCCAGCGGGCGTCCGAGCTTGGGCACCGCCACAAGCTCGGCTTCCGTGATCAGCCTCAAGCGTGCGAGGCCGATCACGAACACAACGGCGCCTGCTGCTACGCCCAGCAGGCTCTCCGCGGCTGCCGTGGCGCGACCTCCGGCAGCCCATCCCAAGGCACCCAGCACAGCGCTGGTGCCCCACATCGCCGCCCCGGCCGCACCAGCCAGGGCGATAAGCAGTGCCGCCGGCTTGAGCACGCTGGCGGACCAGCTCCCACGCAGGCCTACCAAGCGAGCCAGCAGCACGATGTTGATCACCGCCGCCAGCAGATAGGCGACAGCCCCCGCAATGGCGGCTCCAGCCGTGCCTAGCTGCGGCACGAGCAGCCAGTTTAGCAGCGCCTTGGCTACTGCGGCCGCGAGCATCGCCAGAGCCGGCGCGCGAACCGCGCCAAGCCCTTGCAGCAGCGCAGCCGAGATGATGCTGAGCGTACCGCCTACGGCGGTTAGCGCCATCCAGCGCATGACCTCGCTGCCGGTGTCGTCCGCATACAGCATCACATTGACGGGCACAGCCAGCACGATCAAGCCTGTCGCAGCGGCTAGTCCCAGCAACCAAAACCAGCGCAGCGATTGCTCGCACTGGCGACGTGCCAGCTCCGTACCGCCGGTCACCCGCGCCTCAGCCAGCGATGGAATGAATAATGCCGACAGTGTGGTAGCAAACATCATGACTAGCTGTACCAGCGGCAGACCTCGGTTATACACGCCAAAGGCCACCATAACCGCAGTATCGTCCAAACCCTCCTGCTTTAACAAGCGAGGTACGGTAAAAGTGTCTACCAGGCTAATTAACGGAACGGCTAGCGCTCCAAGGCAAACAGGCAAGGCATAACGCAGCAGCGCCTTTAGCAAGGCACCGTTGCTTTCCGCCGGGTATAGCTCTCCAGTTTGTGCTTGCACTGTCGCCATGACCGTCCCTTGCCTTCTAAGCCTCTTCCTGTGATTTCGCCAATATAGCAACATGACGACCAATCCCGCTGCTCCACCTGCTGCTGAACCAAACACTGCTCCGGCGGCAATCATATCCGCCCCCGCTCCTTGCGACAGCATGAGCAGCAACAGCATAATCATCACGCTTACCCGTATCGCCTGCTCCGTCACTTGGGAGATAGCAGTCGGAAGCATATTTTGCAAACCTTGAAAATATCCTCTCAATCCCGCCATAACCGGTACGAACAAAAAGGCAAACGCCGCCGCCCTCACCGACGGAATAACGTGAGCATTGTCGATCCATTGACCAATGAGCGGCGCGCACGTATACATCAGCACGCCCAAGATCAATCCAAAGACACCCAAGACAAGCGAAGATAGCCGAGCAACACGTTGCCCCGCTGCCCGGTTTCCCACTGCCTCAAACTCAGCTACAAATTTGGATATTGCAGCCGGAAATCCAGCAGCTGCAATGGTAATGAACAGCGTATAAAAAGGATAAACCGTATTATAAATGCCAAACACGCCGTCGCCGCCGATATTCTGCAGCGGGATTTTTTGCACTGTGCCGATCAGCTTGCTCGCTACTGCTGCCAGTGTCAAAATGACAGCACCCCGTAGCAGCCGCGAAGCGGCGCGATTTTCCTGCATTCTCCGTCTTCACTCCCACCTGAAATATGCATCTTTCACGAGTCCTATTATACCGCCTCTTCTCCCGGAAAGAAAAAAAACCCTGTACAACGCAGGACGGCTTTCGCCATTCTGTACGTCATACAGGGGTGAACCGGGATGTTACTGTTCCATTTGTTTGCCCAGGAAGCCAGCGGCTGTTTCAGCCATTTTGATCTCCATTTCGGACATTTTTACATTTTCGTCCTTGTTCAACAATACAACGGAACCAATGGGATCACCACCGGAAACAATGGGAGCCGCCACAAAGGACGAGAGTGTTTCTTCGTGGTCTCGCGTTAGCTCATAGGAGCCGCTGGCTGTCTCCAGCACAGTTTTGCGATTATCCATACTACCTTCGATAATGCTACCGATTGGCTTGTCCAGAAACTCTTTTTTAGAGCCTCCAGCCACCGTAATAATGGTGTCCCGATCGGTAATCATTGTAATATGGCCCGTGCTTTCAAACAGGGACTCAGCATATTCTTTGGCGAAATCACCAAGTTCACCAATAGGTGAATACTTTTTCAAAATGACTTCTCCGTCACGATCCACAAAAATCTCAAGCGGATCTCCTTCACGAATTCTCAAGGTGCGGCGAATTTCCTTTGGAATAACTACCCGCCCAAGGTCATCAATACGGCGAACTATACCAGTAGCTTTCATTTCACATGTTGCCCCACTTTCTCAAGAAGAATTTAGTAAACTACTGACGGTATCGAAAGACGCTTCCACTCCCCCAGAAGCGGTCACGAAGAACGTCACGGTCATGGTGTTTATGGTGATATCTGACCATAGTATTCATCTGTTCCCAATTCCTTATGCATGTTCAGTTATTTACCTTCGTTTGTAGCTCCATCTTTGGCTGTTCCTGCATTGGTATCGCCCGTACCGTTTGTTGCTGCGCCCGGTGTAGTTGTGCTACCAGCACCGGAAGTTGCACCGCTTTTCTCTTGCGTAGCTGGTACCTTCGGCAGATTGATTTTCAAATCAAGCTTCGTCAAATCATTTTCGGTAAAGTTTTGGATACTTTCCCCGGCCAATTTATTTTTCAGGGCAGCCTTTTCGTTGTCTTTCAATTTATCAAACGTTGGCTCATTGCGGGACTCCACTTTGATCACGTGATATCCGTATTCCGTTTCCACTGGCTCACCGATTTTGTTAATCGGCTGAGTCTCAGCGGCCTCTTTAAATGCAGGTACCCATTGCGCTACGGATGCATTCTCATACAGACCTCCGTTAGACGCAGAACCTGGGTCTTCTGAATACTTCTTGGCAATCGTTGCAAAATCCGCTCCTCCGTCCAGCTTCGCCTTCACTTCTTTAGCCAGCTTGAGGGTATCCTCTTTTTTGCGCTGTTTCTTCGTTTTAGGATCTTCGAAGTTAATCAATACATGACGCACGGTTGCTGTTGTGAATTGATCTTTATTTTTCTCAAATTCCTGTTTTAGCTGATCATCTGTTACTTTGTTGGTTTCGCTGTTGATTACCGTCATTACACGCGTGAAGTAATCTTTCACACCTTGTTCGGTCAGTTTTTTATCACTCAGAAATGTCTTGAACTTATCTTCTCCGACTGACTTTTTATACTGCTCCAGCTGTTCGTTCCCTTCTTTGGCACCCTGCTCCTTGGCTTTGTCGTCCGCTTTGGCCGCCAGAAGCTTGTACACCACTTCCTGCTTTACAATTTGCTCCCGTACCTGATCCGAAGCTAACGCAGCCTCATATTCCGGGTAAAGGAATTTCATCATGCTGATTTCTTGGTTGAACTCATTCTCGGTAATGGTTCCACCCTTATAGGTCACGACAACCTTGCTGTTGTCCTTCGGTTCATTCTTGACCTTGTTCTCATCCGCTTGCTTCGTACATGCTGCCAACACGGATATAGCTAGCAGCGCTGCCATTCCCAAGGAGAGCATTCTCCAAGGTTTTCTTTTATTTAGTTGTGGCATTTTGCAGTTCCTCCTTCAATGTGAATGCTTCTTTCAATGCACTCAAAAATTGTTCCAGCAGTTCTAGCAACTGTGGATCATTTAGACCTTTGCCCTTTATGCGTGCGCTCATAGATGTGCCCTGTTCAAATTGTACACGTCTTTCAAAGCGATTGCCAATCTCGGCAAGTTTAGCAGTCTGTACCGCCTGCTGGCGTCCTTCATGGAATTTCAACACTATATTGTCATCCCGTTGCACTATGGACTCGATGCCATACATGCGTCCATATACCTTGAGACGAGCCACGGCTAGCAAATGAAGCACAGCCTCTGGCAGATCGCCAAATCGGTCGACCAGTTCATCTTCCAGTTCGGAAGCCTCGTCAAAGGTGCTGACCGCTGCAACCTTTTTATAAATCTCAATCTTCTGGATGCTGTCATAAATATAGTCTCCCGGCAGGTAAGCATCGACGCCTAAATCAATCGACGTACTCCAATTCCGAGTGGACTGATCCTCTTCTCCAAGTACGCTGACTTTACGTTTATTAATTTCCTCAGCCAGCATCTGCGAGTAAAGATCAAAACCGACGGATGCGATGAATCCATGCTGCTCGGCGCCAAGCAAGTTACCCGCTCCGCGGATGGACAAATCGCGCATTGCAATCTTGAAGCCGGAGCCCAGCTCCGTAAATTCTTTAATCGACTGAAGGCGCTTCTCCGCCACTTCCGTGAGCACCTTATCCCGCTGGTACGTGAAGTAAGCATAGGCAATCCGATTGGAACGACCTACACGCCCACGCAGCTGATAAAGCTGGGATAGCCCCATTTTATCGGCATCATGCACAATAAGTGTATTCACATTTGGAATATCCACGCCGGTTTCGATAATGCTCGTACTGACCAACACATCATATTCGCCATCCAGGAAATCCAAAATAGTTTTCTCCAGTTCGGTTTCGGACATCTGTCCGTGACCCACGCCCACCTTGGCCTCCGGTACGAGCGCATTGATCTCTGCAGCCATCTCCTGAATTCCCTGCACGCGATTATACAGATAGTACACCTGTCCTCCGCGTGCCATCTCGCGTTCAATGGCCTCACGAACTAGAGTCTGGCTGTGCTCAACCACATAGGTTTGCACTGGAAAACGGTTTTCCGGTGGCGTCTCAATGACTGACAAGTCACGTACACCCAGCATGGACATATGCAACGTACGCGGAATAGGTGTTGCCGTTAACGTCAGCACATCTACGTTCGTTTTCAGCTTCTTCAGCTTTTCCTTGTGGGTTACGCCAAATCGCTGTTCTTCATCGACAATCAGCATTCCCAAGTCCTTAAACACCAGATCCTGCGACAACAGACGATGGGTACCAATGACAATATCGACCGTGCCTTGCCGGACCCCTTTAATCGTCTCATTCTGCTCTTTGCGCGAGCGGAAACGGCTCAATACCTGAATATTGAACGGATACCCTGAAAAACGTTCACGGAACGTCTCATAGTGTTGTTGTGCCAAAATTGTCGTCGGTACCAGCACCGCTACTTGTTTACCTTCAATAGCAGACTTAAAAGCAGCACGAATAGCAACTTCAGTTTTGCCGTAACCTACATCACCGCATAGCAAACGATCCATCGGGCGACTCTGCTCCATGTCCTTCTTAATCTCTTCAATGGCCCGAATCTGGTCACGTGTCTCATCATAGGGGAACATGTCCTCAAACTCTTGTTGCTCCGGCGAATCCTTTTCAAAAGCAAACCCTGGTGCCGACTGTCGTTCTGCATATAGCTTGATCAAGTCATCCGCAATATCCTGAACCGAGCTGCGCACCTTACTTTTAACCCGTGTCCACTCATTGCCACCCAGTTTATAGATCTTAGGTTCCTTGTCCTCTGAGCCGACATATTTCTGAATCAGATCAATTTGTTCAATCGGCACAGACAGCTTATCTCCACCCGCATAGAGGACATGCATGTAATCCTTATGGATACCACCAACCTCTAGCGTGCCGATCCCCATGTACTTCCCGATCCCGTGATTTTGGTGTACGACATAGTCGCCCACCTTCAGCTCGCTATAGCTCTTTATCCGTTCTGCATTGTCCACATGTCGGCCCTGCTTACGAGCTTTCCGCTGCTTCTGGGAAAACATTTCACCCTCGGTAATGACTGCCAGATGAATAGACGGCATTTCAAAACCGCTTTGCAGATTGCCGATAGCCATCGTAGGCTCATCAATACCATAATCTTCAAGCACTCGGCGCATCCGATCTAGACGTTCATCTCCACTCGCCAGCATCATAACCTGTGTGCCCGCTTTGCGCCAACGATCCATCTCCGCCTTGAGCACATTCATTTGGCCATGGAAATCCTGCATGCCTCGGCAGATGAAGTTCAAAATATTTTGTGGCTGGGTATGAGGAACCTGACGGAGGAAAATCGACAGAAACAACGTCTGAAATCTCCGGTTGTATAGCAGATTGTCCGCGTCATCTGACAGTTCTAGCTGCGGTAACGTTTTACCGTTTTGAAGCAAATGCAGATTCCATTCTGACTCATCTCGTTCCAGTTGCTTGGCTGTTTCCAGCATACGTGCCGGTTCATCAATAATCAGAATCGTATCTTCCGGCATATAGTCTGCTAGGGTTTTACGTTCAGGATACAGCAGGGAGATATATTTATAGATTTCGTCAAAATACACATGCTCTCGCAGCAACTCAATTTCACGATGGATCTCTTCTTTCAGATGCTGCTTAGCTTGACGATCCGTCATTTTGCCCAGCTGCTCCTCCAACAAAATAGCAGCGGCATCCGCCGCCTGGTCCATACGCTGGTTATTCGCAATAACTTCCTTACACGGTGTTACGGTAACGTCCTGAACCTTCTCCACCGAACGCTGATCTTGCGGATCAAACTTACGGATCGAATCAATTTCATCGTCAAACAGCTCCACACGATAGCCCCAACGGGTTGTCATTGGATAAAAATCAATAATTCCTCCACGTACGCTCATCTCTCCACGTGATTCCACACGCTCTACACGCTGGTATCCCATCTCGACCATATGTAGCAAAAACGCTTCCAGCTGAATCGTTTCGCCTTCTTTCAACTCAATACGAGCCTCACGCCATGTTTCCGGAATTGGCAGTAAACGTCGGACACCAGAAAACGGCACGACAACAATCCCACGAAAACCCTGGGCGCAGCGTATCAATACATCAATTCGTTGGGACAATGTCTCTGGACTGGATATTGCTGCTTCAGCAGCTACCAGCTCATTAGCAGGATACAATAAAACCTGATCAGGAGAAAGCGCTTCCTGTAAGTCATCTGCTATTTTTTGAGCGGCAAACATATTGTGCGTCATGACCATTAACGGTCGTCCGGTATCTTCGGCAAGCGCGGCCATCAGTACCTGTCGGGAAGAGCCTGATAAACCTGATATCAGTTGTTCCTTCATTCCTGATGATATACCTGCTGCAATGGATGCATAATCAGCATCCTTCGTAAAAGCCTGAATAAGTGCTTGTAACAAAAAAGGCACCCCTTTATGCTTATAAATAGTTACATGTAAACCGAAAAAGAAGCCTCAGCAATGCTGCCAAGGCTCCATAAGCGGAATTGCCGCTTCACCTCTCAAGCTGGTAAATCCTACCAGTTGAATACCTGTTATTGGAGCGGATTAACGAGCAGACTCAGCTCAGGATTATTCTCCAATGCCTGACTGCAATGCTCGCAAATGACTTTGACGGTCACTTCACCACCCGAATTATACGCTATTATATCTCTACGTTCGGCAGGGGTCAAGGAATGGAAGCCCAACCTTTCTTCGGTTATTGCCGCGGAATCAATTCGTCCCAAGAAAGTTCGACAATGTCTGCATACATAATTAACAATCATGTAATGTATATGCCTCCTGAAAGTTTTCTATACCTTTCAGTATGTCCAACAATCTTCCATTTAAGCCCGTCTGCCTGCGTCTGAACTTACTTGTTGAATTCAGCCATCGTCCGTTCAAACGGATGACTCAAGCTATGCTCTAAGGCGTTGCACGTGTCCTCGATCATTCCGGCCAGTAATTCTTTCTCCTTCTTGGGAAAGGTACCCAGAACATAATCGACAATAGCATGTCCAGGTTCCGGGCGGGAAATGCCCATACGTATCCGATTGAAGGACTGCGTGCCGGTATGCTGAATGATCGATTTAATGCCGTTATGACCGCCTGCGCTACCTTGATAACGCAATCTTATTTTACCGACTTCAGTATCCAGATCATCGTACACGACAACCAGATCTTCCATATCGGCCTTATAGTAGTCCATATAAGCACGTAGAGACTCGCCTGATAGATTCATATAGGTCATTGGCTTAATCAGTACGGTTTTTACGCCACCAATGTGGCCTTCTCCAATCAACGCCTTGCATTTGCTTTGGTTAATCTGGATGTTATGACGCGAGGCAAGAGCATCCAATGCCCTAAATCCGACATTATGTCTCGTTTTCTCGTATTGGGGACCGGGGTTGCCCAATCCTACAATCCACTTCATAACCTTGACACCCTCTTTCGCAGTCTGTATTTTTTGGTAAAATAGTTGTATTGAATAGGAAGGTGCGTGCCGGTATGCTCAATCAAGGTGATATCCTCTTATATGACAGCCATTTTCTATATCATTTAAAACATTCCGTTCCTGTCCAGATATATGACGGGAATGTACATATTCAGATTGGCATCGTTGCGCGTTTTAATGAGCATTTCGTCGAAATAGAGGACACACTATACAATCGTCAACGCTTCACATTCATATCTCGCCCAGGCTTTTAGCCTGACATGCTGATAGGGGTTACCTTTTCCATATGGAAAAGGCAACCCCTTTTTTAATGAGCCAGCGCTTATTCGATTTCAAACAGTTTGCTGATCGACAATTCTTCATGCACACGGATGATAGCTTCTCCCATTAATGGAGCCACAGACAATACCTTCAGCTTGCTTGTCGGATTCGGGTGAACGATCGGGATCGTATCCGTCACAACCACCTCTTTTAATGGCGAATTCTCCAGTCTTTCCATAGCAGGACCAGAAAGCACAGCATGTGTACAACATGCATACACATCTTTTACGCCGCCTTCTTTAAGCGCATTTGCACCTAATACAATCGTTCCGGCTGTATCAATGATATCATCAATTAAAATAGCCGTTTTACCCTCAATGTTCCCGATGATATTCATCACTTCACTGACATTTGGCTCTGGACGACGCTTATCAATAATAGCGAGCGGCGCACTCAGGAAGTCCGCCAGCTTACGCGCACGAACAACCCCGCCATGATCGGGTGAGACGACAATCGGGTTCTCAATTTGCTTGGAACGGAAATATTGGGCCAAAATTGGCGCTCCCAGCATATGATCCACTGGAATATCAAAGAATCCCTGAATCTGCATCGCATGCAAGTCCATACTGATTACGCGGTGAGCCCCCGCCTTTTCAATCAAGTTAGCGACAAGTTTCGCTGTAATCGGATCGCGTGAACGAGCTTTACGATCCTGACGAGCGTAACCGTAATATGGCATAACGACATTGATACTTTTGGCAGAAGCGCGTTTAAGTGCATCAATCATAACCAATAACTCCATCAAGTTGTCGTTAACCGGCAGACAAGTTGACTGCACAATATACACATGGCAGCCGCGTACGCTTTCCGACAGCTTAACCTGGATTTCACCGTCACTAAACGATGTGGTATGGGATTCCCCCATTGGGATGCCGATGTAGTCCGCAATCTGGTGGGCTAACTTCGGATTGGAGTTACAAGTAAATATTTTGAGTTTGGAATCGCAATAAGTCATTAATAGAAACCCTCCGTGCTGGTTCATTCATTACAGATTCAACAGCTTGCTGATTAAGGTCATTCCGATCTTTTCTTCTTCGCTTTGGCACGTGCGCGGATTTTGTCCGCATATCCGGCTTTGTTCTCTTGACGTGGTCTGGCAATGGCCAGATCGTTATCAGGGACAGCATGTGTTACAGTGGAGCCTGCTACAACATAAGCACCTTTTCCAATCTTAATCGGGGCAATCAGATTCACGTTGCTGCCAATAAAGGCATCGTCTTCAATTTCTGTAATGGATTTATTATATCCATCATAATTGACCGTTATTGCCCCGCAGCCAATATTTACGTTTGTACCCACCTTGGCATCACCGACATAGCTCAAATGAGACACCTTGGAATGATCTCCAATGGTCGCATTTTTCACCTCAACAAAATCACCAATTTTCACATGTTCGCCAAGCTTCGCGCCTGGACGCAGATAAGCAAACGGCCCCACAGAGGTACTGCTTCCCACTTCCGCTTCGTTCAACACCGAATGTTTTACCGTTGCGCCTGAATGGATAATCGTATTCTGAATCTCAGCCTGCGGACCAATCACACAATCTTCTCCGATTTGTGTTTGACCATGCAGCCATGTGTTCGGGTACAGTACCGTATCGGAACCAATAACAACCTCGCTCCCGATATAGGTAGAAGACGGATCAATGACAGTGACACCATTCAGCATATGCTTGCGGACGATGCGCTCACGCATATAGCCCTCAGCTACCGACAAAGCGACTCTGTCGTTAACACCGATGGATTCAGACACATCATCTGTCAAATACGCCTCAACCTGCTCACCTTCACCATGCAAAATACCAATGACATCTGTCAGATAATATTCCTGCTGTGCATTGGTGTTCGTTACCTTGTCCAGCGCTGCAAACAGCTTGGCATTGTCAAAGCAGTACGTTCCCGTATTGATCTCCCGGACAGCATCTTCCTCAGGTGAACAATCTTTCTGTTCCACGATCTTGAGCACGGCCCCGGAAGCATCACGGATAACTCGTCCATATCCTTTCGGGTCGTCCAACTCAGCGGTCAGAATCGTCGCAGCAGCCCCACGGCTCTCGTGCAGTTGCACCAAGCCCTCTAGCGTTTCCGCTGTGATCAAAGGAGTATCCCCACAAATGACAATGGTTGTACCTTTTTCCTGACCGAGCAAGTCCTTGGCTTGCTTGACAGCATGGCCCGTTCCCAACTGCTCTGCCTGAAGCGCATATTCTGCCGACGGTCCCAAATAAGACTGTACCGCCTCTGCTCCATGACCCACGACGACTACACTTCGGGACACACCGATTTCACGAACCGTGTCGAGCACATGCCCGACCATCGGTTTTCCGCACACCGGATGCAGAACTTTATATAATTTGGATTTCATACGTTTTCCCTGCCCTGCGGCAAGAATGACTGCCAACCTTTCCAACAAGTCCAACCTCCTATCCTGAAAATAACAGTTACCCCTTGGCTAAAACGTTAATTCCCAGATCAGATTTTGCTTAACTTTTCACAATCCTCCTGAAAAATAACGGCGAACCTTTGGTTAATGGCTATTTTTTCAGGCCAGCTTGTGCTGGACATTCATCCCCGGGACGCATCGCTGCCTAGTCCCTGTCTTATGAAAAAGCCGCTTCGGCAGCCCGGATGGCTCCAAGTTGCCTTAAAACTGACTGTTAACTCACTAAAGAATATATCTCATTCCAGACAAAAAGAAAAGAGAGCCACAGTTAGTGGCTCTCTTTTTCTTTTGTACCCCAATCCTGCTTTAGGCGAATTAAGCGCCTTCTTCAATAGCAACTTCTTCATCCACAGCCGCACGTTCGTACTCAGTCAATACAGCAGCTTGGATCTTCTCACGGGTTCCTGAAGATATCGGGTGAGCGATATCGCGAAACTCTCCGTCTGGAGTTCGTTTGCTTGGCATAGCTACGAACATCCCGTTATTACCGTCGATAACTCGGATGTCATGAACAACAAACTCGTTATCAATCGTAATGGATGCAATCGCCTTCATTCTTCCTTCTGAGTTCACTCGGCGGAGTCTAACATCCGTAATCTGCATGTGTGTTTCACCACCTTTTTCCAAATAGGACTTGGTGTATACATTCCACACAGCAGTTCGAAATCCTTCTTTTTTTCGGCAATTCGTATCCTAAATTCAGGTAATTTTTTTGAAAAGATTTCTTTTCGACATATTTAGGTATTTTATGATGGATTGTGACAATTTACTGCCCTGTTCACTCATCAAAATAATTGCCCAGCTTGACTGTAATTTGCTTGCTTCGAGAATCGACTGCGGTCAGATTCGCCAGTGAAATATAATCGTGCAGCAGGCGCTCTTCGTTCTCCACCTCGCCTGATTCTACCAGCACACCTACACCGGCCACCTCAGCATCAAACTCAGCCAACAAATCGACCATCCCCTGAACGGTGCCACCGGCCTTCATAAAATCATCTACGATGAGCACACGCGATTTCTCACGCATCGCACGTCTGGATAAAGACATCGTATGCAGGCTCTTTTGTGATCCTGAAACATAATTAATACTTACAGCCGAACCTTCTGTCACCTGATGATCACGCCGTACGAGAACGACTGGCAAATTCAGCTGTGCTCCGGTTGCATAGGCAAGTGGAATACCCTTGGTCTCCACCGTCATAACCACATCAATCTGACGATTGGCAAAAGCGGTCGCGAATATTTTACCAGCTTCGTTCATCATCGCAGGTTGGCCCAGCAAATCGGACAAATACAGGTATCCTCCTGGTAATATGCGGTCAGGCTGCTCCAGTTGTGCACACAGGTCGTTCGCAAACGCAAGCGCATGCTGCTTGGAAAGCCTTGGGATCAGTTTGACGCCCCCTGCCGCTCCCGCCAGCGTCAGAAGCTCGCCAGTGCCCTCATCCTCAAATACTTCCTTGATGATGGCCAGATCCTCGCTTATGGACGACTTAGCTGCCCCGTAGCGATCCGCAAAATGAGTAAGAGGCACCAGCGTATGCGGCCGTGACAACAAAAATTGCGTCATTTCCACCAATCGTGAGCTTCTTTTAAGTTTTTTCACAACAATTCCTCGCGATCTATTCTCCTGCCGCCCGCTTTGTACAGTAAAGCACCGGCGGACTGGCCGGTTGCTGGCGGAATGTAAGTGATATAGTAAAATCCGAATATTTAATAGTAAATATATCATCTTCGTACGTATTTGTACAACAATTACCACTATAATAAGAAAAAAATATCTAAAATCAGGTCAAAAGTCGTACTGCATACACATCTTTACAAAACCCTCTTAGTCCGTTGTAAATCCGTGGCACTTTGGCTTCCTTCGATACCAGTCCGAACACTGTAGGTCCACTACCTGACATCAGCACACCATCTGCTCCTAAGCGGATCATGGAGCTTTTAAGATGCTCTACCTCTGGATACAGCTTTAGTGTTACATCCTCCAGTACATTCCCCAGCGCGTTGCATACATCGGTAAAAGAGGCGTTACGGATCGCATGCTCCATCTGGCGGGCAGACGGGTGGTGCGTAATCTGGTCTGCTTTGACACGACCATACACTTCAGCCGTCGACACATTAATCGGCGGCTTCGCAAGGATCACCCAGCATTGTGGCGGATTCGGAAGTGGCTTGAGCAGTTCTCCGCGTCCGCTCGCTAAAGCTGTACCCCCTGTAATACAGAAAGGTACATCTGAGCCCAGCTCAGCACCCAGCACCCTTAACCCTGCATCCGAGATGCCAAGCTTCCATAGCTTGTTCAGTCCACGCAGCGCTGCGGCAGCATCACTACTTCCACCTGCCAACCCTGCCGCCACTGGGATATGCTTATCCAGATGGATGTGGACGCCCGTAGACACGTTATAACGTTCTTTGATCAGACGCGCAGCCTGAAAAGCCAAGTTCTTTTCATCCAATGGTATGTACCCGGCTTGACTTGAAATAATAATGGTATCACGCGGTAACTCAGACATCGTCAATCGGTCAGACAGATCGACCATGGTCATAATCATTTCGACCTCGTGATAACCATCGTCCCGCTTACGTAGAACATCAAGCATTAAATTGATTTTCGCCGGTGCTTTTTCATATATTTTCAAGGCGTTCACCCACCTTCAACTTTTCCCTCAAGACAGCTTAACATATTATATCAGACTCAGCGTGTCAAGTCATGAGGTTCAAAAAAGCGGAGATGACCCGGTCTAATCCCGGATATCCCCGCTTTTCATCAGCACCACCGATGGCTACGATTTGCGGGAAGCTGCCTGCTCGGCAAGTTGGATAGCCCGCTTGACCATATTGCCCGCATCCTTGGCTTTAATGCCTCCCCAGCCTTCTTCCTTGACCGTGTCGTAAAATCCAAGATCTTTGGCCAGCTCGTACTTTAGCTCCTCCGACATGACACTCCGTCTTCTTCGGCTCATACATACGCCTCCTTCGGCAATGGAATAAGGAAGATCATTCCCGGCTTAGTATGTGCAGAGATGTCATGCTTCATCCTGCTCTGTATATACAAAACGGCCCCGTCATTTGAAATGACGAAGCCGTCGTTAAACCTGCGAAGCTGGTATAAATCACGAAATTAATTAAGGTGTTTCAAAATATTCGACTACACTTGTATGGGAGTCGGGATCATATACGCTGACTTCCACCGACTCGGTAAGAATGTCAGCATAGCTGTAGGAGACACGTTTAAACGTCTGTTGCTCCTGATCCAGCTTGACGATAAAAACAGAAGGGTACGTTTCTTCCAAGACACCAGTTCGTTCGACGGTCTTACGGCGTCCGCCGTTAGCCCGCAGCAAAATTTTTTGCCCTACATGTGCGTCGAGACTGCGTTTGATTTCCAACAGCGTATTTTTAGCCATTGCCTAACGACCACCTCTTTCCTTGTCCATTATAACGAATTTTAGAGGGATTGTCAAATCAAGCTAAATATTATAACAACACGAAAAATAAGTTGTCAATTTAATTTTTTGCGAACAGGAATAATTTATATAAAAAATGACAAAAAGCCTCTGAAAGCAGAGGCTTTTTGTTCAGATTAATCCTATTGGCACATTTGAATCCTAGATTGCGGAAGGCGTTACTTTAAGCGTAGACAAATTTTCAAGCTTCGGCAGGCCGATGCGATAGCTTCCCCTAGTTTCAATTCCACCCACTCCGCGGCTGCCACTGATTGTCTGGTGAAACAGGTCCCCCATGTTGACCGTATCACGGATCGAAGTAAAGGCCGCCTTGGCAGCCACGTAAACGGGGTCCAGCGCGTGAATCAGGATACGCCCTGGTGAGCTGGCGAAGTTCGCTCCCGCACGTAGCAGCGCCTCAAAATGGGACTGGCACGCCCCCGCTACAATCGTCAGCGAATCCAGATGACGTTCATATTGTCTTGCTACCTGAATCGCCGCCACAAAATTTTGCGAATTTTTATAACTTTTCAAGCTGTACAAATCATAAGGCTGTGGCTGCTTCAGCACACCGTCATGTCCGGTAATGACTACGATATCCGGACGGATACGGGGAAGCAGTCGGTACAACGTGTCCGCCATTGCCGATTCGTGAACGTGATGTCCCTCTGCAGGAACACGGAGCTGTTCATATAAACTGAGACATTTTTTCAAATAGCCGGGATCTCCATCCAGATGAAGAACCTTTCCCGGCATTTCAAAATACGTTGACTCGACCGGATCACTCCAGTCCCCAACCAGAGCTGCCTGACTACGAGCAGCTTGCTGCTGGCGTGCCCGTTGCAACAGATTAAGAGACTCACCAGCCTTAATATGGGCCTGCTGAGTCTTACCGCTAATCTGGTCTGCAGGCACTCTGACCAGATCGTTCACTGGGGAATCGGCCAGCAGCCGAAATTCTATTCCCTTAATGATCGCTTTATCCCGCTGGATGTCCTCAACACGAAACGTGACATCTCCGCCGTACGATTTCCGAACGACCAAGTCTCCTAAACTCATCACACTGTATCACCCCTCCTATATCGTATGGGTGAATGCACAGTTTGGTTCCAGCTTAGGATATACCTGCCTCCAACAGCACAGCGCTGAGACGCGCAAATTCCTCAATACTTAGCGTTTCTCCTCGACGGGAGGGTTCAATACCAGCTTGTTGCAACAACGGCTCCAGCGTGTCCCTGTTCTCTTTGGTGAAGAAACGGCTTTTTAAGTTATTGGAAATGGTTTTACGACGCTGGGCAAAAGCAGCATGAACCACTTCAAAGAAATGCTTCTCATCCACCACTTCCACTGGAGGGGCTTCCCGTACACGCAACCGGATGACTGCAGACTCCACATTCGGCTGGGGAATAAATACTGTATTCGGCACAATACAGACTAATTCAGGTTCGCTGTAATATTGCACCGCAATGCTCAGGCTGCCGTAATCCTTCGTTCCAGGAGACGCAGCCATACGCTCAGCCACTTCTTTTTGGATCATAACGACGATATTCTCCAAAGGGAGCTTGTCCTCCAGCAGCCTCATCAGAATCGGTGTAGTAACGTAGTACGGCAGATTAGCCACGACACTTACTTTGCTCACGTCTGCAAAATCGGCTGCGAACACCTCGCGCAAATCCAGCTTCAACACATCTCCATGACGTACCTTCACATGCTCGTAAGGGGCCAACACTTCTTCGAGAATTGGCAGCAGCCGCTGGTCAATCTCGACAGCGGTAACTGCCTTGGCCGATTGGGCCAGCTTCTCGGTCAAAGCACCAATCCCAGGACCGATCTCAAGTGCGCCCTTCGTCTCATCCAATCCGGCAGCATTTACAATCTTATTGAGAATATTCTGATCAATCAGGAAATTTTGTCCCAAACTCTTTTTGAACGAAAAACCGTGCCGTTGAATAATGTCCTTCGTACGCCGCGGTGTTGCTATATCTTGAATCCCTGTCATACGGATATCACAATCCTTCACTTTCAATTTGTGCCAGCGCCCCGGCAAATTCCTCGCGGCTGATCTGAAATACAGAGAGCCGTTTATGTAGCTGCTTTCCGTTACAATAACCAATACCCAGCACATTCCCTAAGGCCATACGGCGTGCAGCAGCATTAGGATGGGTGATGAGTCCAGCATCAATCAGGTCCGCCCACTCAATCAGCGGGTCGGCGCCTTCCACTGTCGTATGGACCCGTGCAAGAGCGTGTCTGATCGCTTCCGGTGAGGCATTCTCCACGCCAATATCTCCTTTACGCGTCGCTTCTGCCTCGGGTATAAAGGCCTGCTTGCAGCCGGGTACCTTGGAAGCGATAATCTTACGGATGCGCTCCCCTGCATGATCGGGATCGGTTAAAATGATGACCCCCCGCCGCTCCTGCGCCAATGCAATTTTACGCAGCGTCATTTTATTAATGGCTGAGCCGCCAGTTTCTATCGTATCCGCTTCAACAGCGCGGCGAATGGCCACCGTATCATCCCGGCCCTCTACCACGATCACTTCCTTGATCATTTGCGTTTCCCTCCACTGCTACACAGCAAGCTATATTTATCTTTCCCTGCTTTTGAAAACAAAATAAGAAGAGGATATCCTCTTCTTAGCATGGCATAACTATGTTGTTAATACTATCGCATTGCCCTCAACATACACAACCTGTTTTAGTTGATTTCAGGCTTTATCGGTCCGATAACATAAACGGTTTTACCGTGCTTACGACCAAATTGGTTGGCTCGGCTCAAACTCTCATAATACACATCGATTTTGTGGCCTTTAATCGCGCCACCGGTATCCTCCGCACGGCGGAAGCCCACCCCTTCGATATATACCCACCAGCCGATTGGAATTACACTCGGATCGACCGCGATGGTGCGTCCTTCCGTGACACGTGCGCCGGATGCAGTACGTGTACCGATACCTGGCTCCTGTGAGGAATACGCCGTCATGGAGACATTTTGTAAAACTTTGCTATATTTAAAATTGACGCCTGCTTTACGGACAGCACTGCCCGAACTAACCGTTGTTGCCTTAACCGCATCATTGGGACCGACGGAAGCAGCCAGAACGACCGGTTTTTTCTTCGTTCCTACTGCAATGACTTTATCCACACGGTTCTGTGCAACTTCCTTGTTAACCAGCTGTTTGGATACCAACTTTCCATCATGATATACCTTTTGAACGTGCTGGACGACCACACCCGATTTGCCGCTTTGAATGACCCGATTATCGCCTTTATAAAGACTCGGATCGGCCGTTTTGATGACCTGATAAGGCACCTGTTTTTTCTGTTCGACCTGCTGTTTCTTCACACGGACGATTTTTATGTCCATGTTAGACGAAACAGAGGCATCCAACGCAGGATAAACTTTATCCGTTGATGATAATTTATAGCCCGAGGTACGAATGGCACCTTCTACTGTATTTTCTGTTGTGTACAGCTTTTTCGTCTCATTGCCTGAAGATACTTTGACTTGATTGGCACGTTTAATGACTACGCGATCGCCATCCTGTATTGCTCCATTTAGCGGCATGGAAACTGTATCATGCGGCTGAAGTGAAATGGAATGCTCGCTCAGCAAATCTTGAAGCTTGGATTCCCGGGTTTCTACCGCAGACGCCTTGCCATCGATGACAAAAAAGACTTGTTTTTTAGATTGCGTGTACATCAGAATTGAAATCATAATCGTTAGCGCGATTAGAAAAATAGCAACCAAAGCAGCCTGGCGCACATTCTCTTGCTTCCAACGCAATACGTAAGACATGCTGGATGAGCGTGACTCATGGGTATCCTTTTTTTGGAAAATGCCCATTTCCTCCGTCCTCCTTACATAGCCCGCCGTCTGGAGTAAGACATAGTTGAGATTTGACGTGACTATAACAGATTTTCTACAAGACAAGCCCAAACTGCGACTGTCCTGCACCATGTACCCGTCTTCGCGGCATGCTGTCCTCCCCTGTTTAACCACAGTATGATGACAGATTTTCTTTTATTCACAACAAAAAAAGCCAGAGAAAGAGACTAGAGAGCTCTTTCGTGGCTTCCGGCATGTGTGAATATGCGGGAAAACTCATGCACGAGATGGCTTCTCTCTTGTTACGCTTACGGGGTTAGCTGTCGGGTTCGGACGTAGAGAGTCGCCCTAGCTTGGGTCAACCGCTCATGGCGGTCGCCTTCACATTCACCCCGAAGACCCAGAAAGAAATCGAAATACGGCTCCTCCACCTATTCAATCCCATCCGGGGAAAGAATTTAGGTCGAGCCGGCTGGCGGAAGAGACGTTCCCTTCTTGCACATATGCCGGACGTACTGTAAGCCATATCGGTTCCCCCGTTCCCTGTAAAAGGGACTCAGCGAGACTGGTTCATGAAATGACTTGTTGATGTTTACATTCAAACAACAATTCACTGAAAAGATGATATCCTGTTTCTATGCATGTTGTAAAGCAGGTTTCAAGTACATTTTTTAAAATATTCGGTTAAAATATTGTAATATTCTCGAGTTTCCTGCAACAAATTCATGATTAGCTTCGTCTATCTCTTTATTTTGATCGATTTCTTCACTTTTTCATTGAATGTCAAATCGTTCCAGGGCATTTCGGGTCGTTATTGACACTAATTCCTCCACTGTAATCCCTTTGATTTGGGCTGCAGCCTCTGCTACCAGTCTCACATGTGCAGACTCATTTCGCTTCCCACGAAACGGATGAGGCGTCAGATAGGGAGCATCAGTTTCAATGAGCAGACGGTCCAGCGGCACCTGTGCGAGCACCTCTTTTGGCTGCTTGGCATTTTTGAACGTTATTGGACCACCGAAGGAAAGGTGAAATCCCATATCCAGCACCATTTTGGCAGTTTCCCAGCTACCCGAAAAGGAGTGCATGACTCCGCCAATCTCACTCGCTTTTTCCTCGCGCAAAATCTTAACAATATCTTCATGTGCATCCCGGTTATGGATAACAATGGGCATTTTGAGCTCACGAGCCAGACCAATTTGATTTCGAAACACCCGATGCTGCACATCCTTCGGTGATGTATCCCAATAATAATCCAGACCGATCTCTCCGATGGCTACAACCTTTTTATGACTGCATAACGATGCAATCCATTCTAGATCGCCCTCCTGCATTGTAATAGCATCCTGCGGATGCCATCCAACTGCCGCATAAATAAAATCATACGTCTCGGCCAATTTCATAGTGGATGGAATGGTCTCACGATTAAATCCGATATTGATCATCCGTGTTACTCCTGATTCGACAGCACGTGCTATAACTTCTTCACGATCTTCGTCAAATTGTGGCGCATCCAAGTGAGTATGAGTGTCGAATAAATCCAAGGTTTACATCTCCTTTTTTTACTTACATTTCTATATAGTTGTCTATTCTTTGACAAAATAATTCCTTATTTCGGCAGGAAGCCTGTCTTTTACCGCGTTCAATTTATTCTGGGGAAAATACATATGATATTTTCCTCGGTGAATACCACTTATTGAGCGCACAATTTCCGAAACTTCGGATATTTCACTCACCTCGCCCTGACGTCCAAGCAGTAAAATCTGGTTGTCCGTCGAGCCACCCTGCCGAAACACATCATAAGGAAGATCTGTCGGAAAATCAATTTCAAAATCATATTCAGGGTGCAAACCAGCCTCTTTCAAAGCTTCTCTAATACTGTCAATGGTATCTGTATCCATATTTTCAATCTCTACATATTTATACAATCTACGGTCCATAAAACGGCTGCTCAAATCGCTTAAAATTTCGTCCTTTTCTCGTTTCCACTGGCTAAATACGGTCTGGATTAATGACTCGTCGAGCATCAGATATTGCTCTACTGTAAGCTCTCCTTTCAACAGATCCGGCAGCGGGTCCAGCAGAAAACCAAACTCATATCCGTTTTTAAACAATTCCTTTGCTCGCTTGAAAATTTTACGTAAAAGGATTTCCGAGCTGCGTGTTACAGGATGAAAATAAATTTGCCAATACATCTGGTAGCGTGACATTAAATAATCTTCTACTGCATGCATGCCTGATTCCTTCACAACAATTCTCCCATTATGAGGACGTAGCAGTCGTAAAATACGATCCAAATCAATTGTGCCGTAGTTGACACCTGTCGAATGAGCATCCCGCAACAAATAATCCATACGGTCAGCATCTAGCGGACTGGTTACCAAGTTGACAACGATTGGCTTATCATACGTTTTGGCTATAACCGCAGCCACCTTTTGTGGAAGCTTTTCGTCGACTTGCCGTAGCACAGCGTTGATCTTCGTGTCTCCCAGTACAATGCGGCATGTCCAATCCTCATGGTTCATATGAAAGGCTTCCTCAATTGAATGAGAAAATGGGCCATGCCCCACATCATGCAATAAAGCTGCACATAGAGCAACCAGCCTTTCCTCCTTCGGCCAATCTGGGAAATCTCCACGTTCAAATTGAGAAATAATACGTCTCGTAATCTCATATACGCCCAATGAATGTGAAAAACGGCTATGCTCCGCTCCATGAAACGTAAGATACGATGTGCCTAACTGCCGTATGCGCCGTAAACGTTGGAACTCCGGCGTATTGATCAACCGCCATATCACAGTATCCTGAACATGGATGTAATTATGTACCGGGTCTTTAAAAACTTTTTCTTCACTGAGTGGCTGGTGCAAGATATCAGCTCCTTTAATATTCGGAATAATGGATTAAAATACAATAAAATCCTAAATGATTTCCTTCATTCGACATTCTTTGTCGTAATATGTCGAATTATAGTTTTTCGACATTTCCAAATCGACAAACTGAATAAATCATCAATAAGATAAGGCAATACACACAAGTAAAGCTCTTTAATCTAAATACTTTTGCATAATCAGACTGTTACTACATTTTTAAGGTTGACTGTTTTGGGAATCGTTGGTATAGTAAATATCAGAAAAGAGAAAATTTTGTCGAATCATGACACTTATATTATTTTAAACGGCGAGAGGAGCCTGATTTATTATGATGAAATCCACTGGTATTGTAAGAAAAGTTGACGAGCTCGGACGTGTTGTTATTCCAATCGAATTGCGTCGTACCCTGGGAATCGGAGAGAAAGACGCTTTGGAAATTTATGTTGATGGCGAACGCATCATGCTTAAAAAATACGAGCCTGCTTGTATCTTCTGCGGCAATGCTGAGAACGTAATTTACTTCAAAGGGAAAATTGTTTGCCAAGATTGCATTTCTGAAATCCCAACACCTGTGACAAACTGAGAATTTTAGTATATAATAGACTTATCAGATATTGTTAATTCTAACCTTTTTCATATATACTCCTTGTTGCCTTCCACGGTTTGAACCCAACCGTTGGAAGGCCCTTTTTTGTTCAGACAGATATTCATAAGAGTGCGTTGTAAACATCTCTCTTGGAGATTGAACGATCTGTGGCTGTACGCTTCATTGCATCCTTGCGTGTAAGTCCCTCTGCCTCGTAATGTGCGACGTGGGACTCCAAAGATAAGGACTGCCACCACGCCTGACGTTCCTGTTCCTCTTCCTCTTCGTCTTTTCCTTCAACCACCAGGCAATATTCACCAATTGGCGGATTCTCCTCTAGTTTAGCAAGGCATTGCTCCACGGTTCCTCGCACCCATTCCTCATGCAGCTTGGTTAGCTCACGCGCAAGCACCACTTTGCGTGAACCTAATGTTTCCTTCAACACCATCAATGTCTTCACAATGCGATGAGGCGATTCATAAAAAATAATTGTGCCGTGAGATACCTGAAACGATAGCAACAGCTTCTCTAGGTCCTTTTTCTCCCGTGGTGGAAAGCCAGCGAAGGTGAACCTTTCTGTATCCAGTCCTGAAGCAATTAAAGCCGATAGTGCTGCATTTGCTCCTGGGATAGGAATGACGCTAATTTCCGCTTCCAGTGCCAGCTTGACCAGATCCGAACCAGGGTCAGAAATGGCCGGTAGACCTGCATCACTAACCAGTGCCAAATTTTTTCCTTCTATTATATAACGTATCAGTTCAGGCCCACTGGCAGCCTTATTATGTTCATGATAACTGAAGAGCATATCCGGTGTAATTTCGAAATGGGTGAGCAGTTTGCGTGTCTGCCGTGTATCTTCGGCAGCAATAATACTACATGATTTTAAGGTGTTAATCGCCCTAAAGGTCATATCGTCCAGATTCCCAATGGGTGTTGCAACAAGATACAACTTTCCCTGTTCTTCTTCGCTGTTACTAAAGCTTTTTTGTACAGCTGCTTTCACACAGAATCCCCCTTGCTTACTTCTCCATAGATATCTCTTATTTCCTGAGTATAATTCCCATTTTCCTGATATACAATGAGCGGAGGCAACAGACGAACCTCCGGTTTGCCGTCACGTAATGCTTCAACCAGTACCATATTGGCTTCCATATGAACTCGTGGGTGAACAAAACGTATTCGTTTGGGTTCCAAACTATGATTACGCATCAAGGTTATAATCTCACCCAATCGCTGCGGGCGATGAACCATGGATACTTTGCCCCCATTACGGACAAGCCGGGTGGATGCCTGAATGACTTCTTCCAGTGTACAGTTCACTTCATGACGGGCAATTGCCTGGTGAGGATTCAGCTTGATATCGCTACCATTTAGCGGCATATAGGGGGGATTCACGGTAATCGCATCATAAACACCATGTCCCGTGATGTGAACCAGCTCACGTAGGTCCCCTTCCCGAATCTGAATTGCTGCTTCTAATCCATTCAAGCTGACACTACGTCTAGCCATATCTGCCAAGCGTGGTTGAATCTCAATTCCTTCAATAGACGCTTTTGTTCGTGTCGTTAGCAACAACGGGACAACCCCATTGCCAGTACACAGATCCAGAATCTTTCCACGCTGCGGAATACCGGCAAAACGTGCCAGCAAGACCGCGTCCATCGAGAAGCTGAATACTTCATCACTTTGGATAATGCGCAAATTATGTGAAAGTAAATCATCAATTCGTTCAGGCTTCTTTTCATTTTCGTCCATAGTGCTCTCCCATCTTTTATAACCAAAATCGCTTTTCACTCATACTTCCTTACAAAAAAGCCGTAGGCATCTTACTCCTACGGCTTGTTTTTATTTATTCAAAAATGACAGACAGAAGAGGCAATCGCCTTCCGTTCGCAAATGTCCGTAATACACGTTGCATATATGAAATCCTTCATGATACAGCCTTGCTAGATTGTCGTAGCCTTCACCCACGACCTCACCCGTTTGCCCTTCATCCTTAATGACGATCGGAGGAGGAAGCTTCGGCTTGTTTGCCGTCTTTTCTTCTCCAGAGGTTTCACGTTTGAGCATCTTGCGCACCTGTTCGTTTTCAATCGTTAGTCGTTGATTTTCCTCCAGCAGCTCTTTTACTGCCAGTTTCAATTCACCCAGATCGCTATGCAACTGTCCCATTTGGGTTTCCATTTCGTGAATACGCGCAAAAACATTTAATTTATCCAAGTTTCCACCCCGAAGCAACCTAATGGTTTACTTGACGACTACATCGTCCATTGGAAGTTCCTTGACCTTACTGATCTCAAACAGTTGAACATGTACCGTGCGATGACCTGCATTCACACCTACGACTTTACCTTCTCCCAAAGAGGTGATAACCATCTTACCCACCTGAGGTAGCTCTTCTCGCATGCTTTCGTAGTTATCATGTTCAAACTTGAGGCAGCACATCAATCTCCCGCACAACCCGGAAATCTTCGTCGGATTCAGCGACAAACTCTGATCCTTCGCCATCTTAATAGATACCGGCTCAAAATCCCCCAGCCATGAGGAGCAACACAGAATACGTCCACAAGGTCCGATTCCGCCAAGCATTTTAGCCTCATCCCGTACGCCGATCTGCCGCAGCTCGATCCGTGTACGAAAAATACTGGCCAAGTCCTTTACAAGCTCTCGAAAATCCACCCGACCCTCTGCCGTAAAATAAAAAATGATCTTATTGCGGTCAAACGTAAATTCTACATCTACCAGCTTCATTTTAAGGCCATGGTCTTTAATTTTATTTAAACACGTGCCGAATGCATCCTTGGCCGCCAATTTATTCTCTTCTACAACAAGAGCGTCATCATCCCCAGCAATACGAATGACTTTTTTTAAGGGCAGGACAACATCCGAATCATTTACCTCTTTTTTGCCCACTACAACCTTGCCATATTCAATACCGCGCGCGGTCTCTACAATGACGCAGTTTTCTTTCTCCACTGGAAGGTCCAGCGGATCAAAATAATAAGTCTTGCCCGCCTTCTTGAAGCGGACACCCACTACACTATACAAAAATTAACCCCCTTGTATGCCACTAAACCTCATTTGAAGCCGACATTGTACGAATGGCCGCAATTGAAGTCTCACTGTCGCACAAACCGGGAACCTGGCGTCGCGGATTGTGCAGAGTGGAACAAGCGCGCCTTCCTGTTAGCCGGTGATAGAACCGCTTGTATCGGACAACCCAATCAGAAGCTGCTCCACGCATAATTGCCCGTTGACGTGAAAACGGAGCTTCTTCCTGCAATTCGCGGCCAAATCCATATAAGAGACCCATTGTTCCGTGCTGCGGGTGATTGCCAATTTGGAGACGGACTCCAAATGATCTATGAAAACAATGCTTTCGTGCCTTCCGTAACGGAAATGAAGCATATCCTTAAACCACAAATGAAACAGATGAAACAGAATATCCAGGTGTTCAGAAAGTCCAGTTTTAAAAATCTTCTGTTGAGCCAGAATAATAGACGAGCTCCCCCGACTCATGGACTCCTTCACTAATTGTAACACTACGTTTCTAATTTCTGCAAACCAATTCTGCTGGAGAATTTCTCTACATGATTCCAGTCCTGAAGCAATATGAACGACCGACCGGACAAGCCCTGCCGTATAGCCTTCCCCAATTAACGCCTGCATCATCACTTCTGGCTGTAAAGCGTGGAAAGGAACCTGCTGCGTCCGTGATTGAATCGTAGGCAGCAACGCCTGTCCATTTTCAGAAATGAGTATGCCGACCACTGGAATCTGGGGCTCCTCTAGAAATTTAAGTAGGCTATTAGCAGCTTGCACTGTCATGGTATCCGCCTGTCGAATAATATATACCTTCGGATTGGAGCTTTCAGATTTGTAAGAAAATATACGTTGAAGCCCGCGAATCTGATCAATTTTAATCGTAGCTCCATCCGGCTCTACAATGTGCAAATCTGGATGATTCCCGTGCTCTACCTTACGGCACGACAAGCACTCCCCACATGCATCATCCGTCTGTCGCTCACAAAATAAAGCCTTAGCAAAGATCTGCGCCATGTTCATCTGCCCGCTTCCCGGCGGCCCGCTAAAAACATAGGCATGGTTGACCGTATGATTCCGTAGTGCACTTTGCAGCATTTTTTTGGCTACATCCTGGCCCATTATATGTTGAAAAGACATATTTCCTCACTTTCTCCACTGAAAACAACTGTGATCCCTCAACAAATCGTTGTTCTTCCGGGCAAACTTTGTTGCTATTTTCATGATTCCAACTTCAAATCCTCGTTTTTCGGGGCAACTGCTGCTATTTCCGTATCACGTCTGCCCACATATACATAGTCAAAAATAATCTGCCAGCATGATCAGCAAGCAGATTATTTCTTCGTGGCAACAGCCCGTCTGTATTCATTTATAACATAAGTCTGCATTAAAATGAGAGATTAATCAGCAATCCTCTGATCTCACCGACCCCTTGCAAAAGCTCAATCTTGCCTTGTTCAGTTTCAAGCAGCTCATCCGCCATTTTGAGCAACAGCTCATCCACTTCATCAATCAGCTTATAACGTTTGCTGCGTCCCCGGCGATCCCAACCCTTTGTGTCCTTCATGGACACGCCTCGCCGAACTGTATCTTCCAAAAACCGTTTAACCAGCATCTTATAAGCCTTCAACTCACGAATCGTCATTGAACGTGCAAGACGATCTCCCTGCATTTGTATTTCCTTAAAGCGCCGATTCAATTCCTCCTGCGAAGCCTGCTCCCCATTTTGCTGCATAACGTCGGAGAAGCTCTTGGGCTGAATTGGCTTTGCACTCATTTCATTTGTAGACAATGTACTTTGTAAAGGGCGATAGCCCGGATTTATTTTCATATAAACCTGCTTTCTCCCCGGATGCTTCCACTTTCCCCCTTCATGAACAGTTCAAACTAGAACTCGGGGTTTCTTCGGCTTTCCGGGGACTACGCTGTAGCGCTGCCGTTTTAGTGGATCTGCCCTCACTCCCATCATGTGAGAAGATACAGGCGATTCCCCTATCATATCGGCAGAATAGGCCCTATTGTGTAGATTCAGAAATGCTCGAAACGGTCTACAGGCATCACGAATACCGTCGCTCCACCCACCTGCACTTCAACAGGTAACGGTAAATAGGAATCCGTCGTCCCGCTCATAGGGGTAACGGGTGTGACCAGCTGTTCACGAACCTTGCAACTGCTGCGAATGACGTTCATTAATGAGTCCACCTGATTGTCATCAACACCGATCATAAATGTCGTATTACCTGCACGCAGAAATCCTCCTGTGCTCGCCAATTTGGTAGCACGGAAATTAGCTTTCACCAGTCCGCTGGATAATCTATTACTGTCCTTATCCTGTACAATCGCAATAATCAGCTTCATCCTGTATTCCTCCTTCAAGTCATATTAGAGACAACCTTGTCCCTAGCTCAATTTTACCGTATATCCTTCGACAATTATATGCTAAAATTCTGAACAAACCGCTTTTTCAGCAAATCCCTCAATACTTGCTCCACCTGCTCTGGCGCCGGAGATGCATCAACAATTGTAATTCGCTCCGGAAATTTGCGAGCCAACTCCAAATATGCCTCTCGCACCTTATGGTGAAACGATATACTCTCCATGTCGAGGCGGTCCATTTCTGCTCCTCGTGACGCATTAATTCTTGCCAATCCCAATTCGGGCTCAATATCCAGATAAAATGTGGCATCCGGCTCCCAATCATCAACCGCGAAGCGATTAATTGAAGCTACCTCTTCAATTCCGATCCCTCTTGCAAATCCTTGATAGACCAAGCTACTATCCACAAAACGATCACATAATACGATAGCTCCCTGTTCAATAGCCGGCTTTACCTTCTCCACCAAATGCTGACGCCGCGCCGCCGCGTATAAAAGTGCCTCTGTTCGAGCATCCATACTGGTATGAGCAGGGTCCAAAATGATAGAGCGAATCTTTTCGGAAATTTCGATGCCACCCGGCTCCCTCGTCGTGATGACTGGATAGCCTTCTTCCTCCATAAACTTCGCCAGCCGTTGAATCATAGTTGTTTTACCGGAGCCGTCTCCCCCCTCCAGTGTGATAAAAATGCCTTTGCGATTCATGTTATTCCCTGCTTTCCTGCCTGAAAAATAAAAGTCACCCACAGGCTACGTATGCTTCTTTTATTCAGTCTTCTGTATTTGTTAAGTCTCTAGTATCTAATCTTTATTGTAAACGGAATACCCGAATTGTAAGCATACCTTCATCTGCTACCCCGTGCCACTTGGCTCCCAGTTCACGTAGACGACTCATCCGCAGTGCAATCGCTTCTGTGATCGTTTCTCCTGTATATAACAGCGGAATACCTGGAGGATACGGGATAATCATTTCAGCCGCTACCCTGCCAGCGGAATCCTCTACAGACACGTTCTCTATCTGATCCGGGCTAATCGGTCGAAGTCCAAACGGCACCGGACTAGAGTATCCCTTCATTCTATCATTGTTCCACGTGGAAAAATCTAATTCGAGTCTTTGCAGCTCTTTTTCCGTTGCCCCCGGCTCACCAGCCGTCTCCTTAAATCTTATATCATTATCTATATGCACAAGAGCCTGCAACAGGTGACTCGCATCCTTAGGCGTAGAGCCTAACGTAAACAATAAAACAACATGTTTTTCGTCGCTCATCTCTGGAGTACATCCATAAGTCTCCAACTCATGCTTGAGTCCAAACCCATCCAGTATCCCCCATGTATCATACAGCACCAATTTAAAAGGGTCCTGGGTTGAATATCCGCTTATTCCCTCCTCATCCCTTTCTAGGACCTCAGAGATTCCCCTGTGAGCGTCTTTCCCCTCTAGTTCCTGCTGTGTAGGTTCTAGCAAGCGAAAGCGTGGGAGCTGCTCCAGCCCCTTTCTAAAAGCATCTGCCGCCGCTAAGCCCACTGTAAAAGCATCCGCTCCATACGCCTCTATATACCATCTTGCCAAATCCAGTGAAGCCATTAACGGATAAGAAGGGCTAGAGCTCTGCACCATCGCCAACCGCTGACGAAGCAGTTCCCGATGGATTCTCTCTCCCTGCACATGTAACATGGCACCCATGGTCATGGCTGGAAGCATTTTATGTGTCGACTGGACGACTACATCAGCCCCGCAGGACAGCGCAGAGGCTGGCAAACGAGGATGCAACCCAAAATGGGCACCGTGTGCCTCATCTACCAATAGCGGCACATGGGCTGCATGACAGGCCTTAGCCGTTGCCGTCAGGTCATGCCCCATCCCATAGTAATTAGGTAGTGTAAGTAACACCCCTTTAGCCGAAGGATAGGCCTTCAGTGCAGCCTTTATTGTATCCGTCGTTGGGGCAACCGCCAGTCCGCTTAGTGTATCTATTTCCGGATCCAGGAATACCGCGTTAGCCCCTGACAGCATGAGACCGTTCAGGACAGATTTGTGTACATTTCTCTGTACCAGCAGTAGATCTCCCGGCTCCGTACATACAGTTAAAATCATAGCCAAATTACCGACCGTGCTTCCTCCAATTAGCCAAAAGCTCTCTTCAGCACCAAAGCACTTTGCAGCCAGTCCCTGCCCTTCACGAATCACATCTTCTGGGTGATGCAAATCATCCAGTCCAGAAATTTCTGTCGCATCAATAGACATCACTTCTTGCAACAGAGACGCAATATTTTCATGCTCATATACTTGTCCATTTTTATGACCGGGTACATGGAAAGAAGCATTGCCCTGAGTCCGGTAACGTATTAGAGCTTCCATTAATGGTGCATGTACCGCCTTTTTCCCCATCATTCTGCAATCCTTCCAAACAAAGCTTTATATCTACCTTATTTTATCGTAAAATCAAGCGGAATCCTACTTTTACTCACAGAAAAAAAGGCCCGTATCGACAGACCTTGGAATGCCAATCCTTCAAAGACTAATTAGCAAAGGATATTATGCATTTTTCTGTACCCAGATTTGCTTTAATTGATCAATAAAAAAATGATATTTGGCATCAGTTGCATCCGTGTGCACCATTTCAGCTTCACACGTATCACAGATAAACTCGGAAACGATAAAAATGCCTTCATGCTTGTGCTGCCCGCATATAATGCAGCGGTGGCCGCCTTGATCATGCATATCCATCCCACCTTGTTTCTTTTACTATTAGTATGGGGCACTTTCTACTATTTTAAACCTTTTCATAGCCCAGTTCGACGATATACTCTATATATATTCCTTCTGGGCCATTATGGTGTTTGTACCCCGTATGTTTAAAAAACAGCCGTCTATGCCGATATAATAAGAAAAGCTCTTATGTATGGATACCCTTTCATCGGAGCCCTTGAACACTTCATCAGTGATAGCTTTTCCAGTAATTATAGAGTAGGCTAGCTAACACTGGATGTTGATCATTCTGTATTTCTACAAAAACGATTAAATGCTTATTTAAAGCGGCATGAGCGAAGTACCGTCCCTTTTTCCGGCTGTGGACGGGAAGCCACTTGTGATGCAGTAGATTAATGAAAGGACTGTTCGCATGACAGAGGAAACCGGAACCAAAGCTACCTACTATCACTACAAGCTCATTAAAAAAATCAGTATACCGCGTCAACTAATATGGAGTCACATCACATTACCTATTATTATGCTTCTCTTTCTGCTTCTTGCCTTTTCCTGGACTAGCGTGTTTTTGTTTGCTCTTGCCTTTTTCCTAACCTTATGGGTACACTTCGTAATCTCACGATCTGTCCTATACATCGGTGGCGGAACATCCTTCCGCAAACGCTGGGCATTCCATCGTAAATTACCTTGGCTAGGCTATATGACAGACCAGTATATAGGCTATAGCATCTTTCGTCGTGTGCACATACATACCCTCTGGATCGGTATCTGCTTATCAGCCGTATTCATTCTCTGGTCTCCACCAGCCTTTACTGTATCCTTACTCTTCTGGCATCTATGGCTTATTGCACCGCGTCTATACATCCTCAGTCGGCTTACAGGCGAGAGAAAAGACGGCATGTTGAAGTTTACCGATGAAGATGCCTCATATTATCAACAGTAAATCTAACCACTCATTATCCGTACAGATAGAAAATTCAGGTCTGAACTAACCTACACCCATATAGACCGAAGCAATAAAAAAGGAGCAACCTCAACCGGTTACTCCTTTTTTTGTGACTTAACAACTGTAATCGTTATATTCGCTTATCAAGTAAACTTTTCCTCATCATTATCCTCGTTATTCATGTAGAGCATTTGATCAACATGCAAATATATAAAAGGAAGCCACCCCCTACTCAACTGCAGTTCTGAGTGCTTCCCCATATCCGATCTCTTCATTCATCATTATACACAGCATACAATACGCTATGAGTTTACTAAAAATATGATCTACAATAAATCCTATGCTGCTTACTCGGTTGAAAACCGTGTCCCTAATTAAGATCCACGCTTTTGCTCTTCACAACAGCCTTTCTGTCTTTTGGAACCAATACAGTAAAAGAACCATCATGCACAGATAAATGCACCATGTGTTTATTTTTCTGAAACACCTTCTGATTCGAGGTGGATAAATTCGGTTCCTCAGTCCAGCCCCAAGCTGCAATCTCCTCTAGATAAGGAGCAGGTAGACTATCACTTTCCTTCAATGCTGGCAGTGCATAGCGAACATAGTCCATGTCCGAATTACTGCTGGCCCGATCGGTTTTACTAGCTTCTTTGGGAACCGGAAACGTCTTCTCATTGGCAGCACCCTCAAACGATGTCCAAGAAGGCTCCTCCTCCACGCACCCGGTAAGAATCGCGACAGCGACACTGAATAGCACCAATAGAGCAAGCCATTTATTTCGCCGCATGATCTTCCCTCCTTACCAGCCTGATTGACTATACAAAATCCTATGATGGAGTTTGCATAATTCTGCAATAATGCAGCGTGTGTGTATGGGATTCAATACCTATATTATACAGGGTTTACTCTTACATTCCGTAACAAAAATGTTACCTTCCTTTTGTAAGGATATTTCTAAAGTATACGTATATGCAAAAAAGAACCATAATCTCAATGAGATCATGATCCTCTTTACTTGTTGCTTGGCGACGTCCTACTCTCCCAGGACCCTGCGGTCCAAGTACCATCGGCGCTGGAGGGCTTAACGGTCGTGTTCGGGATGGGTACGTGTGGAACCCCTCCGCTATCGCCACCAAACATGAATTTACATCGTAAATTCTTCCGTACGGTTATTCGGTTCATCACTTATCGTGTGAATGAATAGCCATGCGCTTGTATGTATTTCTATATACCTTCAAGGTTACACCCTGAAAACTGGATCCGAAACTCATTTGCGTTTTATTCTTTAGGATAAGCCCTCGACCGATTAGTATTGGTCAGCTCCATGCATTACTGCACTTCCACCCCCAACCTATCTACCTCGTCGTCTTCAAGGGGTCTTACTAATTGGGAAATCTCATCTTGAGGGGGG
>NZ_WUDQ01000600.1:0-2133 GCF_009827695.1 Paenibacillus sp. OT2-17
TTAACAATCCCATTACTTTTATCGTTTAGCAGCTAACTAAATTGAACCCTTCATCAAAAAAAGGTGAATAATTACAGTTAAAGTTCTCCACGTAGTGACCTTACTACAAACAAATGCTCTTCTTTAGATAAGGTTTGTCCATCTTCAAGAATTACATCGTGTGCCGAGTGGCTAACCAGCTTTACATTATAAGCAATCAGCTGATCCTCTCTCCAAATCGTCACTGCCGACTGAAAATGAATGGCATTATCAAACTGTAACGGAACGCTCATTACATAACCGATAGCGTTCAGCTTCGCCGGATGGCGGCATCTACGTTCACGCCCCGGAGGAAGCATGGTAATATGCGTAATATTTTCAAAAGGAATAGCCAGCATTTTCGGGCCTAAAATAACACACTTTCGTATATCATCCCATTTTTCAAGCGTGCCGCGCACCTTCTGGGTATGACCGTTGTTGCCGTGATATAAAATGACCTGACGTCCCTTCCACTGACGCATGTCCTCACCTCCAGTGCTAGCGGTTAGGAATCTCCCACCGAATAGGCTCCATTCCATGCTCCTGCAAAAATGCATTGGTACGCGAAAAAGGCTTGCTGCCAAAAAAGCCTCTGTGAGCCGCCAATGGACTTGGATGAACGGATTTCAGCACCAAATGCTTGCTGGTATTCACGAAGCTTGCTTTTTTCTGAGCATGGCTCCCCCACAAAATAAACACTGCTGGCTGCTCGCGTTCATTAATCGCTTCAATGACAGCATCCGTGAAACGTTCCCAACCTATTCCCTGGTGAGATTGCGGTTGTCCTTCACGCACGGTTAACACGTTGTTTAGCAGCAGCACACCTTGCTCAGCCCAAGGCACGAGGTATCCCTGATTCGGAATGGGAGTGCCGATATCATCGCGAAGCTCCTTGTATATATTTAGTAGAGATGGCGGTGTTCGCACACCAGGTCTAACAGAAAAGCTCAAACCGTGAGCTTGTCCCTCTCCATGATATGGATCCTGTCCCAATATAACCGCTTTGGTCAGATGAAATGGCGTTAATTTAAGTGCGGAAAACAAGTCTTCTTTTGGAGGATATACCTTATGTAACTTGTACTCTCTGGCTAACGTATACCTTAATTCATTAAAGTATGGCTTTTCGACCTCTTCTCGTAGTACATCATCCCAGTCATTTCCAAACATACCCCTGTCTCCTCTCAATATGTAGATCTGTGAAAACGGTAAGCTTTTTGATCCAAAAAAATAAGCTGAACTCCTCATCCGGAGCCAGCTTATTTATTCGTTACCTGTGTTATATGCCGAAGGACCAGGAAAATATCCTTACGGTAATCAGCTACCGCAGGTCTAAATTCGATTTCCTTATTATAACATTAACGATAATGATGTCAAGTAACTGAAAGCTTAATTCCCTCAGAAGAAAAGCTCTTTATTGCTGTATTTATGACGATTTTGTATGAGCATTCAGGTATTCCAATGCATTATATAACATAACAGCAGCTTCGGCACGTGTAATCTCGCTTTTTGGATGAAACTTTTCACTTGCATCCAAGGTATTGACCTTGTAGACTAGCGAGCGTTGAATGCTACCTTGGTAAGAAGGCTCCAGTTCGCTCTCATCCGCAATATTCGCAGGTGCGATTTTAAACATCGGAAGAACGCCTGCTTTTTCCATGCCCTGAATCAGCATGTGGGTGAACTCTTCCTTAGTCAGGGTTTTTGAAGGAACGATATCCTTTGGAATCTCTACGCCATTATAATGCGCGTTGATAAAGGCTTCAGCATACCATGCAGTATCCTTAACATGGGTAAACAGTCCGCTGGCCTGTGGCGCCTTATTAAAATCAATAGCGGCCAAACTGAGCTGGAGTCCGCCGGAGATCAACTGAATGCCCTGGGCAGCGGTGACTTTAGATGACGGGAGAAACTGCGTGTCAGAGGCACCTTTGAGCAGACCCTGATCTTTAAGGGATATAATTTTTTCTTTGCCGCTTACGTTGTCCAAATCCTTGAATTGACGGTCTGCCGCAGACATTTGACCTCCAACGGAGAAGGACAAAATGGCTACAGTTGTAATGGCTGCAAATGCACTTTTTCTCATGTTCATGTCAAGTTCCACCTTGTAGTTGAATT
>NZ_WUDQ01000601.1:0-2129 GCF_009827695.1 Paenibacillus sp. OT2-17
CCTTCAGTTCGCATCGGCATTGCAGAGCGGGGTGGATGCGGCCTACAAGGCGGTTGTTAAGCCGGTGGAGGGTACAATTCTTACCGTGGCGAAGGAAGCGGCCAGGCATGCTGTGTTTTTCTCGCGCCGGACGAACGACATCACGGAACTGATGGAAGAAGTGCTTGCCAAAGCGAAGGAAACGCTTGCCATGACGCAGGACATGCTCCCTGTATTGAAGCAAGTAGGAGTTGTAGATTCGGGTGGGCAAGGTCTTGTGTACATTTATGAAGGTTTTATGCAGCATCTTGGAAGCGGCTTGGTGACGTCTTCAACTGCAAAAAGTGATAATGTACGCACGGTTTTTGCTCCTCACGTATCGGAGAGACCTACTGCTACTGCAGTTGTTCCTTCCCCAGATGCGCCGATTTCTGCGCAAGCGAAGCTCGAAACGGATAATATTGAATTTTTGTATGATATGGAGTTTTTTATTAATCGACAATTGGGCGAAGCGCAAGGCACCGATTTTGATGAGGAAGCCTTCCGGAAAGCGTTAGCAGTAGATGGTGATTCTATTATCGTAATTTCAGACGATGATGTCATCAAGGTTCACGTGCATTCTAAGGCTCCTGGTGAAGTGCTGAATTTGGCACTGCGCTACGGAGAAATTACACAGATTCGTATTTTAAATATGCGCGAGCAGCATCGTGATTTGTTGTCTGCGGGTATGGATGTTGCTCCTGAGCCTGAGTGGTTTGCTGAAATACCAACAGAGCCTGCACGTGAGGAAGAGCCGTCTGAGCCCCCCGCTCATGAACTGGCATCCTTTGGTTTTATAGCTGTGGCTTCCGGTGAAGGAATTGCTGATATTTTCAGAAGTTTAGGCGTCGATGTTGTCCTTTCTGGCGGCCAGACAATGAATCCGAGCACAGAGGACTTCGTTAATGCGGCGCGCTCGATTGCGGCTCAACATATTTTTATTCTTCCGAATAATTCCAATATTATTTTGGCGGCAGAACAAGCACGTGAACTGCTAGAGATGGAACGTATGGTGTCGGTTATTCCGAGCAAAACAATTCCTCAGGGGATTGCGGCAGCATTTGCCTTCCAGGAGGAAGAGGCTTTTGAGGTAAATCAGGACAATATGCGTGACGCAGTCACCCGGGTGAAGTCTGGGCAAGTGACCTACGCGGTACGGAATACGACACTGGATGACCTGCATATTACAGCCGGGCACTACATCGGTATTCAGGATTCCAAGATTGTAGCGACCGAGGAACACTTAATGGCAACGTCCCGTCTTTTGCTAGCGAAAATGCTGGTGAATGGCGATGAAATTGTTACGATTCTCACAGGTTCAGACGCGAATCAAGAAGACACAGATCAGCTTGTTGCATGGCTTGAAGAAAATTATGCGGATGCTGAAGTGGAAGTTCATGAAGGTGGTCAGCCGATTTATCCTTATTTGTTCTCAGTGGAAACCTGATGTGCTTTAGCACGCCCATGGAAGTCCACAACAAAAGGAGGTCTGACTGATGAGCAGTACCATCATTTTGACGGATAGCACGGCTGATATTCCACCGGAATTAGCGGACCGTCTCGGTATAGTTGTTGTACCATTGACAGTGATGTTCGGCAGCACAGCTTACCTGGACGGCATTGAGATGTCAGCATCGCAGTTTTACAGCGAACTAGTACGGGCTGATGAGCTACCTACGACATCACAGCCTTCACCAGCCCGTTTTTTGGAGACATACACGACGCTGTTGGAGCAGTACCCCGAGAGCCAGGTTATCTCTATCCATTTATCCTCGGGTGTGAGCGGAACGTATCAGTCTGCTCTGCTGGGCAAATCCATGCTGGAGAAGCATGAACATAGAGTGACTGTGGTGGATTCCAAATCAGCTTCATACGGATACGGCATGCTAGTGGTTTATGCGGCAGAGCTGGCGGCTGCCGGGCACTCCCCGGCTGATATTGTTCGGGCTGTGGAACGTCGTGGGGAGCGCCGTCGTTTGTATTTCCTGGTGGATACCCTGGAATACTTACAAAAAGGCGGACGTATTGGCAAGGCAGCGGCAATGGTTGGTACGTTACTTAACATTAAACCGATTCTTTCGATTGACAAAGAAGGCACTATTTATTCGGTT
>NZ_WUDQ01000602.1:0-2123 GCF_009827695.1 Paenibacillus sp. OT2-17
CTTTTGCTGGCTGGTGTTTGGGATAGCAGTCATTTTTTATTTATTGATCTATATCTCTTTAAGTGAGAATCAGGATGTTTAGGCCGAGGACATGTATTCAATGAATACAGGCTTCGGCCTATTTTTTTACATGTAGAGTGTCAGGAGTTAGTGTTGTCCTCCCCGTGCACATCGTAAAGTACGCGTACAAGCAGATCCTGACTGAAATTCCCGAATCTTTTGCCAAAAATAGTGAGCCCACCTTTGTTTTCCGATTGATCGGTTACGGATAAACGGAGTGTAATGTCGCTTTTATAGTTAAGGTTAATATCGTCTATTGTGACTTCGGATATGCGGCACCCGTCAATGAAGCTGCCATGCTGATTGATGCGAATTAATTTGAGCATACCATATTGATTCAAATGCGGTGGCCACCAATCTGGATTCAGAACCCCCGGCACTTCTCCAAATTCTCCGGCGCTGGTCCAGTGCCCAATAGGGATACCGTTAATATGAAAACAAATGTCAGAGGGATATTCCTCACAATAGCAGGGTGCTTCTGAGCCCAGTTCTGCGGAGAATTGAATTTCCTTAAAGGATTGATTCGCTTTCAGATAGTTGGGGATGCGGTATTCCAAAAAACCTTCGGCCATCCAGATCATTTCCGACTCCAGCCGCCCGGGATCTGCAAAATAGCGTGGATCATCAAAATCACCGATTATGCTGTCTCGGGTCACCAATCCACAAGTGGGGGACGCTTGGTAGTTACTATAATGACCTACGCGAATCTCAACCTCATACACATTTTTTTGTTCTCTGCTGCGCAAATCTACCATCAGCTTATCCTTGTTCAAATAACACATTTTTCGGGTACCGTGCTTGCCGCTCACGGTATTGATCTCCACAAGGCCGCATTCTTCCAACTTTCGAATATGCATTGTAATGGTACCGTTGCTCAAATTAAGTTTGTTTGCAATGTCATTCATACTTTGGCCCTGATAAGCAAGTAGCTCGAGAATTTGAATGCGGATTTCGGAACCCAGTGCTTTAAAAATATCTAACCCTGACATTAAGTTCTTAATATAAATCATAGCTATAGACCATCCTTATCTATAAAAATTGTGATGTAAGCGCTTATATTTTTTACTTTGATTTATGTTAAAATAAAATCAAAAAGAAGTAAACTGCTTTTTTGTAAATTTTTTTTACTAAATAAAGAGGGGAGTGATTAGGCTCCAAATTAGAGATGATTTCATAAATAAATCGTATTTAAGTTTTATTACTAGTTTTTTAGATGAAAATTAACTTAAATACGATTTAATTTTGCTTTTCATGTTACTCTAATCTATGTTTTATAATTATTTAAAAAGATTGAAAAATACATTGACGAACTGAGGAAGCGCATGCTATATTTTGTTTGTAAACGAATTCATTATTGATAAAGTAAAATGTTAATTATATGGTACATGAGAGGGATGATAATCACAGCGGCAATCAACAACGGGTTGTGTACCGCACAGTTAAAGATTAGGCCGAGTGGTATGAAGTTATTTTAACACCAAATGTATGCGGTTTCATTTAAATTTAGGAGGGGTCGCGTTGATAAAGAAAAAAGGTTTTGCAATAGCAATGGTTGTTCTGTTGTTAATGATGGCTGCATTGACTGGTTGTGGCGGGGGAAGTTCCAGTAGTGATGGAAGCAAGGAACTGACATTCATGTTCCGTGGTGGAACAGATGAGCAAAAGGCTTATAAGGAAGTAATTAAGAAATTTGAAGCGGAACATCCTGGCGTAAAGGTTAAAATGGTCGTGACAGCAGCGGACCGATATGCTACAAAGCTTAGAGCTGCGATCACAGGAAATAATCTTCCAGATGTTTTTTATTTTAACCCTGGAGATGTGAAAGCTTATGTAAACAGTGGGGTACTGAAGAACCTCACCCCTTACATTGAGAAGAATAAGGATATAAACCTAGATAACATTTGGAAATACGGTGTGGATTTATATCGCTATGACGGTAAAATGGCCGGTCAAGGAGATATTTACGGTATGCCGAAGGACTTGGGTCCATTCGCACTTGGCTACAACAAAACGATGTTCGAAAAAGCGGGCGTGCCTTTGCCTGATAAAGACAAACCGTATAC
>NZ_WUDQ01000603.1:0-2122 GCF_009827695.1 Paenibacillus sp. OT2-17
AACTGAAATTTCCCAAAGAATATCATCTATAACAGGTGGCGCTCCATGGGCCGTGTTTATGGTCCTGCTTGCTGGAGTAGAGAGCTTATTGCATAAATACACAGGTGAGGAACGTGTGCTGCTGGGCATCCCGGTAGCCAAGTCTGGCAACGGTGCTACAAAGCCGATCAACCATCTGCTTTTATTGAAAAATACGCTGGATTCCAGCACAACCTTCAAAGCTTTGCTGTCTCAAATCAAAACCTCTGTCGGCGAAGCTATTGAACATCAAAACATTCCTTTTTGGAACTATTCTGAATTACTTGACATTCAACGTAATGAGGATGAAAAGCCTCTTATTCACACCACAGTATCCTTGCAAAATATTCATATTTCTGATTTTTTAAATCACGTACAATCTGAACTGGATTTCCAGTTTCAATGGGAACATGAAGCGGTCTCCCTGAACGTAAAGTATAGTAGCGACCGTTATAGCGAGACGACGATTGAGCAATTTGTTGAGCAGCTTCTGCGGCTGTACACTATTGTTTTGCAGCAGCCAGAGTTGGCGATTTCCACAGCACAAGTACTGTCAGAGCAAGAAGTAGAGCAGCTGGTCCATACCTTCAACGATACAACTGTGGATTATCCACGTCATGCGTCTATTCATGAATTGTTCGTGAAACAGGCGAAGCAGGCACCACAGCAGGTGGCGGTAGTGTGTGGGCAAGATAGCCTAACCTATGCAGAATTGAATGAAAAGGCCAACCGACTGGCTCATTCTTTACGTAAGCAGGGAATCCGCACTGAGCAGACGGTCGGCATTGTAGCTGAACGCTCGATTGAGATGATTGTCGGTATGCTCGGAATTCTCAAAGCAGGTGGAGCGTATGTACCCATTGATTCTGATTACCCGGATGAGCGTATACGCTATTTGCTGCAGGATTCCGGTGCGGACATACTGCTCGTGCAGCGAATGGAACATCGGCCCACTGATTTTAAGGGAATGGTGCTTGACCTTAGCGATGCTGCAATTTATGGAACGGATGATGCTGATCGTTACGATCCAATTTTACCGAATGATCACGGGACGAATACTGATCCGGGATACGTGGACTGCCTAGATCCGTTCTACTCCATTTTCGCCAGTCCCGAACTTGCTTTTACGACAACCATACAACCAGAAACCATGCAACCAAAAGCTACGCAATCAGAACAAGCAGAACAAATACAGCAGGCTTATGCAGCTGGAGAACAACCGAAGGCGAGCGCAGCTGGTCGTTTGGCCTATATTATGTACACCTCAGGGACTACAGGCCAGCCCAAAGGGGTTATGGTGGAGCACCGTAATGTCGTGCGTTTGGTGACAAACACAAATTATGCACGCTTGAATGCCGACACGCGCATTTTGCAGACCGGGTCTGTTGTCTTTGACGCGTCCACCTTCGAAATTTGGGGTGCGTTATTGAACGGTGGACAGCTGGTGTTGGTGAGTCAGGATGTTATTTTGGACGCGCCCAAGCTCAAGGAAGTTGTTCGCAATCACGGCATTACCACGATGTGGCTGACCGCACCACTCTTTAATCAGCTATCCCAGCAGGACTTGGAACTATTTGAGGGGATGCGGGAGCTATTGGTTGGTGGTGATGTGCTGTCCGTACCGCATATTAACCGGGTATTGGAGGCCCATCCGAATCTACATATCATTAACGGCTATGGTCCGACGGAAAATACGACCTTTTCCACTACACATGCCATTACCAGCGTTCAATCGGGATCTGTGCCTATTGGCAGCCCGATCCATAACTCGACGGCATATGTCGTGGACCGTTCGATGCAGCTCCAGCCTATTGGAGCGTGGGGGGAGCTGATCGTCGGCGGTGACGGGGTGGCTCGCGGATATCGCAACCGCCCAGACCTGACGACCGAAAAGTTCATCGACAGCCCGTTCCGTGGCGGCGAACGCTGCTATCGTACAGGGGACCTGGTGCGTTGGAATGCGGACGGGACGCTGGAATATAAGGGACGAATCGACGCGCAGGTGAAAATTCGAGGCTACCGGATTGAGCTGGGCGAGGTGGAAGCACAGCTGTTGAAGCTGGAGGCAGTCCGAGAAGCTGTTGTAATTGCACATGAAGATGAG
>NZ_WUDQ01000604.1:0-2117 GCF_009827695.1 Paenibacillus sp. OT2-17
TCGCTCCAAATCAACAGCATAACGGGTAGCATAAATAATAAAGCTTATAAAAAAGCAGACGCTTTAGCGTCTGCTTTTCATTTGGACAGAGGAAGTGTGTTCAGTCATCTTAGTTCTGGCCTGTTCACCAGGCTTGAGCCCCAGCTTCTTCTCCCATTTTTCATAAAATATAATAGCCGCCTGCATGAAGATGCCAGGAAGCTTCCGGCTTCGAATGAATTGATGAACGCCGACGGCACAACCTGCACCAATAAGCGCACCTGCCAAAATATCCGAGGGATAATGCACTCCGGTCCACACGCGGGATACTGCGATGAGTACAGCTAAGATAACCCAGAGAACACGATATTTTTGATGATGAAGCCATAAAATGGAAGCCAGAGCAAACGCTCCAAGTGCATGGTTACTTGGGAATGAAGCATTAGGATCATGGTGAACAAGCTGAATGACTGAATGTCCGACAAAAGGTCGATCTCTGTAAAACAAATGTCCAAGGCCCCAACTAATTACAAAGCCGAAACAAACTGTTATAACGGCTTCTAAAACCATCATCCGATGCGGCATTTTAAAAGTGAACCAGTAAATCAGCATAGCCACTCCGAATAAATACGGTGCATATTGCGCCAAGAAACGCATGGTTCCATTTAAAAAGGCGAGGGAATTAGCCAGTTCATTGATCCAGTGAAATAAAGCATAATCTACATTAATTAACATGAATAAATTACTCCTTAACATCAAAAAATTGAATAACAAAGTTATATTATAGAGCGACTACACGGATAAAAGCTTAAAATCAAATAAAAAATGAATGTCATTTCCATTACTCATTTGTTTTTTCTATAGAAAATAGGTGGTTTTGCGATGGAAAAGTCGGTGCTGGTCATTGATGATGAAGAGAAGATATCCAGATTGCTTCAGTTGGAGTTATCCCATGAAGGATATGCAGTTGAAATCGCACAGACGGGCAGAGAAGGATTGGAAAAAGCTCTAGCACGTACATGGGATATCATCATTTTGGATGTAATGCTGCCGGAGATGAACGGGGTCGAGGTACTGAAGCAGATTCGAAAAGTGGACAATCATACACCAGTAATTATGGTCACTGCACGTAACACGACTCCTGATAAGGTTTCAGGTCTGGATGAAGGTGCCAATGATTACATTACGAAGCCTTTTGAGATCGAGGAGTTATTAGCGCGGATGCGGGCCAGTATGAGGCATCAAATGGAGCCAACAGCTACCGCTTTACAAGAAGAGGACAAGCCGCCGTCTAGGCTCCAAGTGGATAGTTTGGTGTTGGAACGCAAAACCAGGTCAGTAGTGCGGGAAGGAAACCGAATCGAACTGACGCCAAAAGAATATGATCTGCTTCTTTATCTGATGGAGCACAAAAATCAGGTATTGCAGCGGGATCAAATGATTCAGGACGTGTGGGGATTTGATTTTGTCGGTGATACGAATGTCGTAGATGTGTATATCCGGTATGTTCGCAAAAAAATTGATCATGGATACAAAAAGAAATTGATAAAAACCGTGCGCGGTGTTGGGTACTTCATCCGGGAGGAAGACTAGTGAAGCTTCGGACCAAAATCACCCTGCTCAGTTCTATTTTAGTGATGTCGATACTCCTGTTTGTGGATGTTACAGTTCACCTATTGTTCGTCAAAATCGCTACGCGAAATGAAAGAGAAGTGCTGCAAAATAAGTGGACTGAAATCATTGCCGAAACCGGACCCACGATAATTCTGAAGAATGCATGGGGCCCCAAACTGAAAGATGAGCTTTCTGGAGATACCATTTTGAGGGTATTTGATCAGCAATCCCGACTTTTGTATGAAGTAAGTCGCCAGTCCCGCTTTAAGCTGGGCGATATACGTTTTAACACTTCTCAAAGCTCTCAACTGACAGATGTACAGGGTCATAAAATTCTGGTTATCCATCTGCCTGTGCTTTCTCTGGAGGGCAATCAGAAGGGGACGCTGGAGATCGTGGAAAAATGGGATGCACTCGAAACCAATCTTGATATTTTAAATACGATTCTCATCACATCGACTGTAGGGGCTATGTTGCTAAGCTTGGTAGGAAGCACGATTTTGGCGAATGCCATATTGCTGCCG
>NZ_WUDQ01000605.1:0-2115 GCF_009827695.1 Paenibacillus sp. OT2-17
TTGAGAGTAACGTGAAACGTGACTGTGCTGTAATAGCACTGATTCATCATATGAGGACATATATCCCTTGGTGATTGACGGACAATGTGAAATGTTGACACTAAACTTGTATTGGAGGAATAAACAATCATGAACATCTATGACAAAGCCCATGATTTAGCGAAAGCATTGAAGGAAAGCAAAGAGGTAGAGGAAATTACGTCAGCGATGAAGCTGATCGAAACCGATCCAGAAGCTAAGAAAATGCTAGACGATTTACGTGAACGCCAAATGGAAGTACAGCAACGGATGATGAGCGGCGATATGCCACCACAGGAAGAGATGGAAAAGATGGAGAAGCTGTTTGAGGTACTTAGCTTGAACCTCAACATCCGACGCCTGTTCGACGCTGAACGCCGCTTGAGCGTGATTATTGAGGATGTTAACAAAATTATTGCAGACAGTCTTCAAGATTTGTACGGTTCATCTCTGTAAGTTTGTCTCATATTCCTTCCTGTCCTCTCATAGACTAGATACATAGAGTCACAGGGAGAGGAAGGGATACGATTGGGTTCTTTTAAAAAATGGAAACACGGTTTGTACACACTGATTGCGCTGGCTATGGTCTTGGTTGCGTTACCACGCATCTCGCTTGCAGGCGGTTTGAACTGGGTCAACGGCTTTGGAATAGTATGGGTACTTTTTGCGCTGCTAGTCATCGGGGCGAACATGCATTTTTTGCTGGGTGTGGATGAGGAAAAGCGCAAAACGCTGGAGCGTGTGCGGCGGGCCAAAATGCAGCAGTGGCAGATGAAATGGGATAAAAAAGCTGACAAAGGTAGCATGCAGTGAGTTTTTTTTAGCTTGTCCTGGGCTTGCCCCCAGATACAAATCAATCATAGTAAGAAGCGGTCCTTGTAATAGAGGGGATCGCTTTTTTGCTATTTCCGAAGCAGAAAACTCAAAATGAACAAAGGTCTAAAATAAAGGGATTTTGTGCTATAATAGATACAGAATGATACAGATTGAACGTTGGGGGTGTAACAGAGTTGGACGGGCTAGATGAAACAGTTACGAAGCATGAGCAGCTATTGCGACATATCGAGCAGTTGAAAATAGGCTCCAAAATTTCTGTGCGCAGGTTGGCTAAAGAAATGAGCGTCAGCGAAGGAACGGCCTATCGGGCCGTGAAGGAAGCCGAGAACCTGGGAATTGTCATTACCAAGGAACGGATCGGAACAGTACGAGTAGAGAAGCGTCCGCGCGGCTTGTCCGAGCAGCTGACCTTTGCAGATGTCGTGAATATTGTAGAGGGACATGTGCTGGGCGGAAGTGAGGGGCTGGAGAAGCCCTTGCACAAGTATGTTATTGGGGCGATGCGCGAGGAAGCTATGGCCCGTTATATTGACGCTGGCAGTTTGCTGATCGTTGGTAACCGTGAGGATGCGCATTCACTTGCATTGGAGCAGGGGGCAGGTGTGCTGATTACAGGGGGATTCGGTACGAGCCGAGAGGTTAAGCAGCTCGCAGACAAGATCAGTCTGCCGATTATTTCCTCACGCCATGATACTTTTACAGTGGCATCTATGATTAATAGAGCCATATTTGACCGCTTGATCAAAAAGAAAATTATGCTGATTGAAGACATTGCGGCAGGCAAACCGAAAACGTTGACCTTGAAAATCAACAGCACGCTTACCGAGTTTGAAGAACTTTCGGTGACGACTGGACATCATCATTTTGCAATAGTGGATGAATGGAATCGTTTAATTGGTATCGTCAGCCGCAAAGATGTGGAGGGGCTTCAACCTGAGCATACGATGGATAAATGTCTTATCCGCAATCCGATAACGGTCACTTACCAGACCTCGCTGGCTTCAGCCGCGCAAATGATGGCGTGGGAAGGTGTGGATTACTTGCCGGTCGTGGACCGCAACCGCAAGCTGCTCGGGTCCGTTACACGGCGTGAGGTGCTGGAGGCGCTGCGTAACGCCCAAAAGCAGCCACAACTTGGCGAGACGTTCGACCAGTTGATCTGGAACGGGTTTGCTGAAGAGCGTAATGAGGATGGATCGTTATTTTTCCGCGGTTTTATCATTCCGCAAATGGCGACCAATTTAGGTACGATCTCGGAAG
>NZ_WUDQ01000606.1:0-2107 GCF_009827695.1 Paenibacillus sp. OT2-17
GACCAACACCGCCGCAGCCAACGCATAGGAGGGGGTGGAGTAGTACCGTTCACTTTCAGAATGGGGGTCAATGATAGCTCCGGTATCATCCTGATGCAGGGCATATGCGCGAACCAGCTTTTCCAGCACGGCCAGCTTACGTTGGTGAGTCCATCCGTCATTCACTCGATTTGGCGCGCTTTCCACCTGTTCTATAAATCTCTCCAGTTCCGTCTGCCAAGGGTACACGCTGCCTGTCTGCAGCTTATTCATCCTGTCTGCCTCCCATTCAAAATGAAAATTAATGTATGGTAAAAAACAGATTGCAATCTACGCTTGCAGAATCGCTCCAGTGATTGGAGTCTAGTTGCAGCGATGTTTTATAAAACACAAAGGGAGCTCCGTCATGATCTATGTGCTTCACAGCCTCCAACCCCGCCCGCAGCACGCCGGCATCATAATCTAGCCTGACGACTGCGTTCGCTCCCTTCCATTCTACGAAGCCTGTTCCCAGATTAGGCTGAATACAACTGATGAAAAACTCCTCCACATCCCATGACTTCATGCTCACGCCAGACGTTTCAAACTCAAAATGATCGGTGACGGTAAGCCTTGCCCCCTCGTTTCCCTCCAGCACATTCCAAATAAAGGAGCGGGTGAAGACCGCCAATTCTTCTACGGGATAAGCAGATGTCAAATCAAGCTTAAGCCTTGTGCCCGTCTGTACCTCCTCTTGCTCATCCAAAGCAATATCCAGCACAACCGCCTTTGCCTGTGCGCCCGATTGCTGCATAGTCCCATTGATGACAGGCACGGAATGACCACTAGAGGAAATATTAATAATCGACTCTCGTCCCGGTGAAAAATAGGCTTTCGTGTATAAGCCTGCTTCCAGATCACACAATAGATTTTCGCCACCGCCATGAAGGATGAAATGTCCAAGATCGTTATGATTGTGCGGTTCATTGTTATGCCCAGCCTTCGCTGAAAATGCAAGCATGACACCTGGTTCACCCTTTTGGCTTTCGGGTCCACTATGGCTGGAACTGCAGCTGCGGCACATCAGCCAACCGAGTTGCGGCAAATAATTGGTAACGGTCTCACCGCTCCCGAATGCCAGAGGATTCGTCCAGACCAAGTTGCGCAATACATGAGCCCAGCGGCGACAGGGGTCTTCCAACAGACCAGGTACGCGGAAAGGGAGTGTAGATGGTCGTCCTTGCAAAGAATTCAAATGAGAAATGAGTCCGGAAGGCAATCGTTCAGTTTCACTACTGTCCGAATAATTAGCGAAAATGCCATCCGACAGATGAACCCGCTCTGCAAAGGCTGCGATTTGCCTAACCTTTTCCGAGTTCAGAATATCCACAGTTCCCTCGGTAAACTCACGCAGCATATCGGCAAAATAAGTGAAATAACCAAAGCCGTATACCCAGTAACCTACGCCTTCGGGACATCCCCCATCCTCTCTGTAGCCTGCCAAAAAACAATCCAGCGAGCCCAGCATACTCTCGATGGCTACCGCTCTGGAAAAGTCGTCTTCTACCAGCAGCAATGCTGCAATTCCGCAACCGGAAGCACATACTGCCGACCAATTATGATCTGCGGTTTCCCATCCAAAATGACGAGGCTTCCAAAAAACGGGTTCCAGCACACGACGTTCAATCTCTTCGTGCACCTGAGCGACCACATGACTAGCCAGTTGTTCTCCTAGCAGCAATAAAATTTCAACCAGCGTTTGTGCTGTTTCGGACGCGAATAAATCCACCTGCTGCCAAGGCGGTGTTACTGTGTCCTCTTCATTGACATGTGCAGGAAGCGCCCATGTGTACTCGCTACATATGTCCAGCAGACCGCTTTCCACCTCTTTCATCTTTCGAGGCTCCGGCTTGACAACAGCTTCAAGCACTATAGCAACCAGTCGTCCACGCCGTTCAAAGTACACATCCTCATACGGCTTGCGCTCTCCTGTATTAGTAAATTCCCGAAACAGAGACAACGGCAGTTCTGGCCATGATGTTTCCCAATTATCTTTACAGACACGCACAATATCCATCCAAAGTTCGGCGTATATCGGCTCAGAGACAGTCGTCCGCAGCCTTTTTGTCCAATTACTCCTTAACCGTTG
>NZ_WUDQ01000607.1:0-2105 GCF_009827695.1 Paenibacillus sp. OT2-17
TGCACAACCTCCTAAATAGGTCAGAATAAAGGTGGCGTTCGGGAACTGGATCAGGTTAGTGAGTGAAACAGTACCACTACCGTACAACACCATAATGATCACGAAGCAGACGCTAAGAAAAGCAATGCCCCCAATAGGGGTATGGAATCGTTGGGATAACATGCCCATCCAGCGAAAGGCCTGTCCTTGCCGGGATAAAGCATAAGCGACACGTGAAGCGGCACCAACATAAGCAATAATAGTAGCGGTACAAATAAAGATACCCGTCAAGCCTGCAATTATCGCGCCCCATGGCCCGATAGCCCGACTAATCACCCATACGAGCGAAGCATCCGAATCCCCTGCAAGGTAACTTTGTGTGCCCACAGTAGCCAGCGCAGTTAAGAAATAAAGCAAACCAACAATGACGGCTGCAATGGTCACGCCTTTAACGGCTGCTCTCTGGGGATTGGTGAATTCCTCTGACATATGGGACACAGCCTCCCAACCGATGAAGCACCAGAACAGAATCGCGGCCGCTTGACCGACAGGGAACCAGCCATGTGGAACAAACGGGGTGAAATGGACTGTTTCCATCTGAGGAAGTGCTGCGGCAATGGCGAATATGAGGACGGCAACGATAGCTATGACGACAGCGATCTGAATACGTCCCGCGACCTTCATGCCGATCCAGTTGATGATCAGGCCCACCGCCAACATAGCAGCGGCTAACATCATGCGGCTTTCCTCTCCCCAGCCCATGGCTGCGGTCATATAGCCGGCTCCAGTGAGTGCGGCAACAGGTGCCCCAATCGGAACCGACATGAGAAAAAACCACCCGATATAAGCACCAGCACGTGGTGAAAAGGCCAACGTGACAAAATGCGATACCCCTCCCGCATTCGGAAATTTGGCGGATAGAAGACCCATGGAAAGTGCCATTGGCAGGATGAGCAGGGTCATAAAGCCCCATGCCAGCAGCGATGCCGGTCCCGCCATTTGGGCGGCAAGTCCAGGCACAATCAATATCCCTGAACCCAGTACAGCTCCGATATAGAGTGCAATGGCCTGTGGAAGACCAATGGTGGATTGAAGTTTACTTTCATTTGTCATGCAGAAAAGCCTTCTTTCTCTTGTTATTTTCTCCAGCTTATCAGATAATCAATCTATCGGAAAAACGGAATATAACGATTGCTTGCATCGGAAAAACCGATTGAAGGAGCGGAATATGGAATCGCGGCATTTGTTTACCTTTTTAAATGTAGTTGAGGCAGGCAGTTTTACGCGAGCAGCGCGTATACTGGATTATGCACAGTCGAGTATCACTGCTCAAATTCAAGCGCTAGAGACAGAGTTGGGTACGCCGCTTTTTGATCGCATTGGCAAAAAAATCATGCTGACGGATGCTGGACGACGTCTGCTGCCCTATGCGCAGGAAATTTCCAAGATGCATGCTATGGCTAAGGATGCACTTCGTTCAGAAACGGAATTGGCGGGCACGCTGAAAATAGGAGCACCAGAGTCTCTGGCCGCTTTTCGTCTACCGAGTCTGATCCGTGAGTACAGGGAACGGTATCCGAAGGTTAAAATTGTCCTTAAACCCGGCGAATGCTGGGAATTACGCGATTTGATCCGCTCCGGTGAGCTGGATTTGGCTTTTTTGCTTCAGCCTGAGACGGAGGATAGAGAACTGAATGTCACCACGCTTATTCATGAGCCGATGGCCTTGGTTGCTCCACTTAAGCATTCGCTGGTTACCTATACCCGGGTAGAGCCTGCTGACTTGAAGGACGAAACCATTTTGCATACGGAGGCAGGATGTACGTACCGTATCCTTTTTGAGCAGTATTTGAATAAACACGGTATTTTTTCAGACCCTAGCCTGGAATTTTGGAGTATTGAAGCCATCAAGCAGTGTGTCATGGCTGGATTGGGTATCGCGCTGCTTCCGCTGGTAACGGTACAAAACGAGCTGCGAGAAGGTAAAATGGCGCGTTTAGCCTGGGATGACAGTGAACAGCAGGTGGCTACTCAGGTCGCCTATCACACGAAAAAGTGGAAATCCCCGGCTCTTAGTGAATTTTTACAGATCGTTGAGCAGCATGTAACACATTGGCGTGCATGAG
>NZ_WUDQ01000608.1:0-2105 GCF_009827695.1 Paenibacillus sp. OT2-17
CCATCTAGATGAGGATGAAATAGATTCCTGGGTGAAAAATTTCAAGCTACAAGATAAAGCACGGGGCTTTGATCTGCGTCGGGATGTCCTGCTGCGTGTAGCGATTTTACGTACCGGAGAAGACAGCTATCATTTTGTATGGAGCTTTCATCATATCGTCATGGACGGCTGGTGTCTGTCCCTTATAAACAAAGAAGTGTTTGAAAGCTATGCAGCACTTCAGGAGGGCAGAGTACCAGAACTGGCACCGGCAGTGCCGTACAGCCGCTTTATTGAATGGCTGGAAGCACAGGATCGCAAGGCGGCAACCGACTACTGGAGCAGCTATTTATCCGGATATGAGCAGCAAACAGCGTTACCAGCTGTAAAATCCGGTCGCAAGAGTGAAGGCAACACGGCTAGTGATTGGGTGACGGTTTTGGAACGTGAGTTGACCCTCCGGGTGGAGGAGACGGCTAAGCGATATCAAGTGACCATGAATACGTTATTACAAACCGCATGGGGGATTGTGCTGCAAAAATATAACAACCACAGTGATGTCGTATTTGGCAGTGTCGTCTCAGGCCGTCCATCAGATATTATCGGGGTAGAGGATATTATCGGCTTGTTCATTAATACCATTCCCGTTCGCATTCTTAGTGAGGCAGGGGAATCTTTTGCAGAAGTTATGAAGAAAACGCAGGAGCAGGCGCTGGCTTCTCATGCATATGATACGTATCCACTGTTTGAGATTCAGGCATTGACCGATCAGAAACAGGATTTAATTAACCATATTATGGTGTTTGAAAATTATCCAGTAGATGAGCAGGTCGAGGAACTGGGAAGTGACGGGCAGGATACATTCCCGATTTCCAATGTGGTGGCTGCAGAGCAGACTAACTATGATCTGAGCTTAGTCGTTATGCCGGGAGAATGCATCAAGATTCGTTTTATGTATAACGCGTTAAGTTATGATCAAACAGGCATTGAGCGTCTGCATGGACATTTTGTGAACCTGTTGGAGCAAGTTTTGCTTAACCCGAATGTTTGCGTAGAAGAGCTGGAACTGGTTACAGCGGCGGAAAAACAACAAATTACAGGAGAGTTTAATGACACTGCCTCTGCATATCCAAGCAATCACACGATCCAAAAACTGTTTGAGGAGCAGGCAGAGCGCACGCCGGATCATATTGCCGTAGCTTTGGGTCATCAATCATTGACCTATCGGGAACTCAATGAGACAGCCAACCGTTTAGCGCATACGCTGCGTGAGGCAGGGGTGAAATCCGATGAACCTGTGGGCATTTTGACGGAGCGCTCACTGGATATGATTACGGGAACACTCGCTATTTTGAAGGCTGGTGGCGCGTATGTGCCGGTAGACCCTCAATATCCGGAGGACCGTATCCGTTATATGCTGGAGGACTCGGGAGCCAAGCTGCTGCTGGCTCAGCAGGATTTACTGGATCGTTGCTATTTTGAAGGACAGATTGTCAATCTGAATGAGGATACGTCCTACAGTGCAGATGCTTCCAATCTGGGTATAGATGGAGCGGGTAATCATGCTGCTTATGTCATTTATACCTCAGGTTCAACAGGTAAGCCTAAGGGTGTCGTTGTTGAGCATCAAAGTGTCGTGCGCCTTGTCCGCAATACGGATTATGTGCCATTTGATGAATCGACCCGAATGCTGCAGACTTGCGCGTTTGTATTTGATGTATCTACGTTTGAAATTTGGGGCGCGTTGCTGAACGGCGGTCAGCTTGTTCTTGTGCATAAGGATGATCTATTGGATGCGGCCAAACTTAAAGAGACGATACGGGATCATCGCGTCACCATGATGTGGCTGACCACACCGTTATTTAATCAGCTTTCACAGCAGGATAGTAAACTTTTCGGCGATGTGAAGTATTTGCTCGTTGGTGGTGATGTTTTGTCTGCACCCCATATTAACCGGGTCCTGCGTGATAATCCGGACATGAACATCATTAACGGCTATGGACCAACGGAAAATACAACTTTTTCGACGACGTATCACATTACGGAAGAACAGCTGGATTCTGTACCGATCGGACGCCCTATCCGCAATTCGACGGCGTATGTTGTGGATTCGTCATTTAACCTGC
>NZ_WUDQ01000609.1:0-2098 GCF_009827695.1 Paenibacillus sp. OT2-17
GAAGGCAAACGCTAAATCCATCATCTCACCTGTCATTTTTACTAACCTTCCAGAAGGTTCTTCGGTAACTTTAAACAAAACTGGAGTATTGAAGGCTGGCGAAGATGGTATAATTACGATAAAATAAACTCTATGTGTTTCGGATTAGTTGATTAGGCGGCTTAGGCCGTCTGATCAATGATCTGGTATACTGCGTGTAAACAAATATTATCTTTAGGAAAGTGGGAGGAACAAATTATGCAAACAACTTTTAGAATTACGGATGAAGACGGTATCCATGCACGTCCTGCAACTGCGCTGGTAAATACAGCTAACAAATTCAGCGGTGCTGAATCTTTTGCCGAAGCTAACGGTAAAAAAGTAACTTTGAAATCCATTCTGGGTGTATTGTCCCTGGGTCTGGAACAAGGCGATACTATTAACATTATCTGCGAAGGCGCTGAAGCTGCCGAAGCACTGAAAGCTCTTGAAAATGTAATCGTTAACGAAGGGCTGGGCGAAGTTCATGCTTAAAATTTCCGGGATTGCCGCTTCGGCAGGCATAGCCATTGCCCGGGCGTTTATCTTGGAGCATCCGAATTACGCTGTAGAGAGACGCGCGGTTGGTGATGTTGAAGCTGAAATCGCGAGATTGGATGCGGCTTTGGCACAATCTCAAACCGAATTGGAATCGATTAAGGAGAAAACGCTTCAGGAGCTGGGAGAGAAAAAAGCAGAAATTTTTGCATCTCACCTGCTCATCCTGAATGATCCTGAATTGATCGATCCGGTTAAAGCTAAAATCAGAGACGAGCAGCTTAATGCTGACTATGCTTTGAATGAAGTAGCTACACAGTTCATTTCCATGTTTGAAAACATGAAAAGTGCCTATTTGCAAGAACGCGCATCGGACATGCGTGATGTAACCAAGCGGATCCTGAATCACCTGCTTGGTGTTCATTTTGTTAGTCCTGCAGAAATTGCCGAAGAAACGATTGTGCTTGCAGAAGATTTGACACCTTCCGACACAGCTCAGCTGAACCGTGAATTTGTTAAAGGTTTTGCAACGAACATCGGCGGACGTACTTCGCATTCGGCTATTATGGCTCGCTCACTTGAAATTCCTGCAGTTGTGGGAACGAAAAATATATTGTCTCAAGCTAAAAGCGGTGATTTGATTATCGTTGATGGTTTGGATGGTCACGTATTCGTGAACCCTACCGAAGAGATTGTTGCGGAATACCGTGCTAAACAGGTGGCATACGACAAGCAACGCGAAGAGTGGCGTAAGCTGCGCGGCGAAGCTACGGTTTCTGTCGATGGTGTCCATGTCGAACTGGCAGCCAATATTGGTACGCCTAATGATGTAGCTGGTGTTCTGGACAACGGTGGTGAAGGCGTTGGCTTGTACCGTACGGAGTTCTTGTACATGGGACGCGATAAGCTTCCATCCGAAGAAGTACAGTATACGGCGTACAAAACCGTTCTGGAAAGAATGGAAGGTAAACCGGTTGTAGTTCGTACTTTGGACATCGGTGGCGACAAAGAACTTCCTTATCTGGACCTGCCGAAAGAAATGAATCCGTTCCTCGGATTCCGTGCTATTCGTCTGTGTCTGGATCGCCAGGATATTTTCCGCACTCAATTGCGTGCTTTGTTGCGTGCGAGTGTGCATGGTAACCTGCGCATCATGTTCCCAATGATTGCTACGCTGAACGAATTCCGTGAAGCTAAAGCTGTTTTGTTGGAAGAAAAGGAAAAGTTGGTAACCGAGGGTGTATCCGTATCTGAAGAAATTCAGCTGGGCATCATGGTAGAAATTCCTTCTACAGCGGTATTGGCTGACCAATTCGCAAAAGAAGTGGATTTCTTCAGTATCGGTACAAACGATCTGATTCAATACACAATGGCAGCGGATCGCATGAACGAGCGGGTTTCTTACCTGTATCAACCATACAATCCATCCATTCTGCGTCTGGTGAAAATGGTTATTGATGCCGCTCACCGTGAAGGACGTTGGGTTGGTATGTGTGGCGAAATGGCAGGAGATACAACAGCAATTCCGTTGCTGCTGGGTCTGGGACTTGATGAGTTCAGTATGAGCGCAACTTCCATTCTG
>NZ_WUDQ01000060.1:0-16408 GCF_009827695.1 Paenibacillus sp. OT2-17
ACGATCTCGGAAGGCGTACTGGTCAACGTGATGACACAAGCGGGCTACCGGGCAGCTAGAGACATGACCGGCAAGGATTATGTGCTGGACAATTTAACGACTTATTTTATTAGACCCGTACAGATAGAGGATGCTGTCGTTCTTCGTCCGTTGTTGCTTGAGATGAGTCGCCGTACCTGCAAGCTAGAAATTGCAATTTCACGGGAAAATCATTTGGTATGCAAAGCAGTGATGACGCTTCAATCCATTGAACATGGTTAGTCTACCAATGGATTGGAGCAAGGTGTGAAGGCGAATAGATCGACTTAGTGGCTTTCAGGCAATCTTTCTTTTGCTTCCAGCCAAATTTGCAGCACACCTTCCATTACAAGCATCGTTTTGACCTGGATCGTATACTCCTTGTCACGAACGGTGTATTTTTTTTGGTGCAGCAACATACGTACCAGCTTGCTGTCAGAGTCAATCTCAAACATATCTCTGCCACGCAGCACCTCCAGATCACGACTGACACGGCGCAGAAGTTCCTTTAGGTTAATAGAATCAATTTTTTCGGCCGAAGCTTCCTCCGGAATCAGCTTGATCTCTTTGACAACGGTTTGGCGCTTGCTGTATTTGCGCAATGTTTTGTTGTCCTCCTCGGCTTGCTGGAGCTGGAATTGAAGATCCTGGTTGTTCGTCCATAGCTGATTGAAGCTGGCATGCCAGATGGCATTGTAGATCATTCCTCCCGTAATCATACCGAGTACAAAGACGGAGGATAATTGCATAAAAGGGCGCAGGCGCTCAAAAGGGGGGACTCTCATAGTCGTTTCACCTCACGGCCGTCCGTTGCCGCATACCCACTTGACCAGCTCTGCACCCATATGAGCGCCTAAAAAGGCGAAAATCAAATACAATATCTGCTTAATGGCAGGTGACAAATTACCATCCAACATATTGCTTTCAATGACCCGGATCGGGTCCATCGTCCCCCCCACAGCAGCGGCAAGCGCCCATATTTTAATTCTTCCAGCAACCTCCAGCATCGTCTGGGTAGGCGGCTGAAGCGATACCACAGCTCCCATTCCGCCGAGCATGGCTCCCCCGAGCACGATGCCGAAGGCAATGAAGAAGTCGAGAATCGCTTTGGATATAAAAGTGCTCATGCTCTTTTCCTCCTTAGGTATACGAATCAGGACCGCGCTTGTCCGCCGAGGTCTGTACTTTTATTCTATGGGCGCTACTAACGCGGATATGATAAAATAGTTTGAAGAAAATCAAGCGGTGAAAGGAAGAGAAGCGCATGAGTTCATTTGTGCATTTGCATGTTCATAGCGAGTACAGCCTGCTGGACGGCGCGGCTCGTACCGCGGAGTTGGTCAAACAGGCATCAGCTTACGGAATGAAGGCGCTGGCCCTTACAGATCACGGGGTCATGTACGGTGCCATTCCTTTTTATAGAGCGTGTGTAGAAAACGGCATTAAGCCGATTATCGGGTGTGAGGCCTATATGACGGCAGGATCGCGCAAGGAGCGTGGCAGCCGGAAGGATCAGCCCATATATCATTTAATTTTGCTCGCCAAAAATAAAACAGGCTATCAAAATCTGATGAAGCTGTGCTCCATCGGCCATTTGGAGGGCTTTCACTACAAGCCGCGCATCGACATGGAGGCTTTGGCTGCCCATCATGAAGGTATCATATGCCTGAGCGCTTGTTTGGGCGGTGAAGTGCCGCAGCATTTACTGCATGGTCGGGAAGCCGAAGCACGACGAGCAGCGGAGCGATATCGTAACATTTTTGGTGATGATTTTTATCTGGAACTCCAGGATCATGGTCTATCGGAGCAAAAACGCGTAAATCCTCTCTTGATCGCACTGGCGAAGGAACTGGATATTCCACTGGTGGCGACGAATGACGTGCATTACTTGACTGAGCCAGATGCAGACGTGCAGGACGTTCTGATCTGTATCGGGACAGGGAAGACAGTTGACGATGAGGAGCGCTTGCGTATACCAACACGTCAGTTGTATCTGAAAAGTCAGGAGGATATGGCTCGTTTATTCCCGCATGTGGCAGAAGCCATCGCCAACACGGTGCGTATTGCTGAAAAATGCGAACTGGAGCTGGAATTCGGTCAATCCATTTTGCCTGAATATCGTCCGCTGCCGGAAGGAATGACCTCTTCGTCCTATTTACGCAATCTGTGTGTGCAAGGGCTGGAGCGTCGCTATGGAAGCGATCCCGGATGGGAGCAACTGGAGGAACGGGAAAGGCTGAACCAACGGCTAAACTATGAGTTAAATACCATTGACAGTATGGGTTTCAGCGATTATTTCCTGATTGTATGGGATTTTATTGCCTTCGCTCATAAGCATAAGATAGCAACGGGACCGGGGCGGGGTTCCTCAGCAGGCAGTTTGGTTGCCTATGTGCTTAACATCACGAATGTCGATCCGATGAAATACAACCTGCTCTTTGAACGGTTTCTGAATCCCGAACGAATTAGTATGCCGGATATAGATATTGATTTTAGTGATGAACGGCGTGACGAGGTTATCGACTATGTAGTACAAAAGTACGGAAATGAGCATGTAGCGCAAATTATTACCTTTGGAACGCTGGCGGCAAGAGCCGCTGTCCGTGACGTCGGTCGTGTAATGAACGTGCCATATGGCGAGGTGGACAAGGCAGCCAAGCTGATTCCGGCGCAGCTAGGCATTAATATCCGTCATGCGTTGGAAATTACCCCGGAGCTGAAAACGCTATATGAAACGAAGCCCAAGACACGTGAACTGCTGGATATGGCGATCAAGGTTGAAGGAATGCCTCGTCATGCTTCGACACATGCAGCAGGTGTTGTCATTTCGCGGACTCCATTGACCGATGCGGTTCCGCTTCAAGAGGGGAGTGAAGGGGTACCTTTGACGCAGTACTCGATGGAAAATCTAGAGCGCATTGGTTTGCTTAAAATGGATTTCCTTGGGCTGCGTACACTCTCCATTATTGAACGGTGCATACACTGGATTGCGGAAGACCATGGAGAAACGCCTGATTTTAGCCGTATTCCCGATAATGATCCACATACCTATGACTTGCTGGGCAAAGGAGATACAGGAGGCGTATTCCAGCTGGAGTCGGCCGGTGTACGCCGGGTACTCAAGGATTTGAAGCCGAGTGTATTCGAGGATATCATTTCTGTCCTGGCTTTGTATCGTCCGGGCCCGATGGGCTTTATTCCTAACTTTATACAGGCCAAGCATGGTCAGATTGAGATTTCTTATCCGCATCCTGACCTGGAACCGATCTTAAAGGACACGTACGGTATTATTGTGTATCAGGAGCAAATCATGCAGATTGCTTCACGCATGGCGGGTTTTTCCCTGGGAGAAGCCGATCTGTTGCGCCGAGCTGTGTCCAAGAAAAAGCGCGAAGTGCTGGATCTGGAGCGCGGGCATTTTGTCGATGGCAGTATCAAGCAGGGATACACGGAGGAGGAGGCCGGAAGGGTTTACGATATGATTGTCCGTTTTGCTGACTACGGCTTCCCGCGTGCCCATGCAGCTGCTTATGGTGTGCTAGCATTTCAGACGGCTTATTTAAAGGCCCATTATCCGGTACAATTTATGGCTTCAATGCTGACAGCGGTGATGGGAAGTCATCGAAAAGTGGCTGAATATGTTGTCGAATGCCGTCGTATGGATATCGCAGTGTTGCCACCTGATGTGAATGAGAGCGGGGTGCTGTTTACTCCGTTACAGCAGGGAGGCATCCGCTTCGGCTTGGCTGCGATTAAAAATGTCGGCACACAGGCGATGGAGAGCATTCTCGCTGTTCGCAAGGAACGGCCTTTCGACAGCCTGCTCGATTTTTGTCGACGTGTCGATTTGCGGGTATGTAATAAGAGAGTAATTGAATCGCTTATTCAGGCAGGGGCTTTTGATTCGTTGACGGGTCATCGGGCACAGTTGCTTGCCATGTTGGATGAAACGGTGGATGCAGCCGTCAAATGGCGCAAGGAACGGGATGACTTGCAAATTGATATGTTTGGTTTTGTGGAAATGCCCAATTGGGATATCGAATATCCAAATGTACCCCAATTTAGTGCCAGCCAGCAATTAGAGCTGGAACGTGAACTGCTGGGACTGTATTTATCGGGGCATCCGTTGGATGATTTTGAGTCGCTGTTGGAAAGCAGCGAGGCGGATCGTTTGATGGAGCTGGGCGATGTCCCCGATGAAACGGTTGTTGTGACTGCAGGCATGGTAGTGTCACTCAAAACGATTACGACCAAGCAGGGTAAGGCTATGGCCTTTATTGAGCTGGAGGATCAGATTGAGCGCTGTGAGGTTGTGCTGTTTCCTGAGGTATGGAAGCGAAGCCAGCAGTGGATTGAAAAGGGAGCTTTGCTTACGCTTCGAGCCAAGATGCAGCAGCAGGACGAGCACTTCAAGCTCCTTGCGGATGAGACCGCCCCGCTGGCGGAAGACTCGCTGGCACGGCTCCTCCAGCGCCGACGTGCCAGTACGCGCTCGTCCGCCCCTGGAACATCCGTGCCAGCTGCTGGCCCTGCTGCTGGCGGCCCGGGTGGGAGAGCGTCGCGTATGTCGTCTCCGCCTTCGACAGCCACTGCATCTGCTTCGCCTCAACCGAAGGCGGCCCGTCCTGTGACGGCTACTTCACCGCGCGGAGCCGAAGCGGCTCGCGGTGAGCAGGTGCCGGGCCCGCGCAGCGTGGAGTCGACCACTCGTCAGCGGGTGTTTGTCAAAATCACCCGCCATGCCGAGGAGGACGCCAGCTTGCTGGTCAGTCTCAAGGCACTGCTACAGGAGCATCCCGGTGCTATGCCTACCGTACTTTTTTATGAGAGCAACCAGCGTCTGCTGGCGTTGAGCGATGCTTACAACATTAAGCCTTCTCCTCAGCTGTTTGATCAAATGGAGTCGATGTTGGGTGAAGGCGCGGTGAGAGTCAAATGATAGGCACACAGCAAACCGCCCTTATTGTAACAGTTTAATGAACATTTTCCTTCCCTCCCGCATACACTTGGAAAACTGGCGGAACAGGAGATTCAACACGTACCCTGCACCATAAGGTCCCGTACGGTGAAAGAATAGAACTGCACGGTGAAAGCGGGAGGGAAATTATGTCCTATGAATATGCAGAAACTTTGTTAAATCGCAGAGGCATTCGGATCGAGTCCATTGCGGACATTGTTTTTCAGCTTCAGCTAAAATATTATCCTCATTTGACGATGGAAGAATGTATAGACAGTGTCAAAGCGGTTTTGCAAAAGCGCGAGGTTCAATATACGTTGCTCACAGGTATTGCGCTTGATGAACTGGCCGAAAAAAAACTTCTCCCCCAGCCATTGCAAGCCATTATGGAGGCTGACGAACCGCTGTACGGAGTGGACGAGACATTGGCTCTTGGAATTACGAGTGTGTACGGTATGATCGGCTTAACCAGTTTTGGTTATCTGGATAAGGAAAAGACGGGGATTATTGAACAGCTGAACCAAAAAGGCAGTGGTATTCATGTGTTTTTAGACGATCTTGTCGCCGGACTGGCTGCCGCTGCTTCTTCGCGCATTGCACATCGGAGCCTCCATGCTAAGCATTATCCTGCATCATTGGACGCTTAATTGACCTGTGTGGACAGAGTTGATGATTTTCTAGGCCCTCCGACGGAACTTGAATGATCAGGAGGGCTTTTGTTGCGGGAAAAAAGTAAGGTATGTTATCATGAGTCTATTATATGGGCTCAAAACTTGAGGCTTAGGGGGTAGAAACAAGGCATGTGGACGGTGATTTATATTGCACCGACGGCCAGACTGGCTGACATGATTAAGCTCAAACTGTCTGAAGAAGGTTTTATGGTGCAGGCCCGGGCCATCAGCGCATCCAAGCAACAGTTTGAGATACTTGTGCCTTCGGGTGAAGTCGAAGAAATACAGGAAGTGCTTAATTCGATTTTGCGCCCTTGAGTCCGGAACGGCGGAAGTGATACAGCAGCATGAGTGGAACAAAGGATGCACGATCGGCGGTAATGTTTTAGTAACAGGCGTTGACGTGTGTATGAACATAATGCTTAGAGGTGCCGCATAGACGGCAGAGGACCTTGTATCGGTTACGGCTGACAAATAAACGGCTGGAGAGGTGTAGTTGTGTTTAAAGATTTATTCCAAAAGAAGCGTAAATACGCGACCATCCCTTCGGAACGGGCGCTGAGCGGCGATCAAGCGGACATGCCGGATCGTCCCAAACGGGAAATTCCCGAAGGTCTTATGACCAAATGTGGCAAGTGCGGAAGTATTCAATACAGCAAAGAACTAGAGAAAAATTTGAAAGTGTGTCCGGTGTGCGGATACCATATGCGTTTGAATGCAATGGATCGCATTCGCATGGTGCTCGACGAAGACACATTTACGGAATATGATGCAGATATGATTTCGGTTGACCCGCTGGACTTTCCGGGATATGCGAGCAAGCTGGAGCAACAGACCCTGAAATCTGGCTTGCGAGAGGCTGTCGTTACAGGCGACGGCCTTATTTATGGACATCCTGTTGTCGTTGCTGTGATGAGCTTTGACTTTTTTACCGGCAGTATGGGTTCGGTCGTAGGAGAGAAAATTACCCGCGCCATTGAGCAAGCAATAGACAAGCGTCTGCCGCTAATTATTTTCTCAACTTCTGGCGGGGCACGTATGCAGGAAAGTATTTTAAGCTTGATGCAGATGGCCAAAACAAGTGCTGCTCTTGCTCGTCTGGATGAGCAGGGCTTGCTCTATATTTCTGTTATCACCGACCCGACTACAGGCGGAGTATCCGCCAGCTTTGCTACGCTTGGAGATATTAATATTGCGGAGCCAGGAGCTGTATTCGGCTTTGCAGGGCGTATTGTAATTGAACAGACAATCAGACAGAAGTTGCCGGATGATTTTCAAACATCCGAATTTAATTTGCAGCACGGACAATTGGATATGGTTGTACACCGCAAGGAACTGCGTGATACCCTCGGGCAACTGCTTGATCTGCACAGTGTGAAAGGGGTGGAATAGATGGCTGGTGAATTGCCTTATGAAAAGCCCCTGGTCGAGATGCGACAGAAGATCGAAGAACTCAAGCAATTCGGACAGGATAAGCAAATTGATTTTACAGATGAAATCAACCGTCTCGAGGACCGTTATCTCGAGATGGAAGAAGAAATATATTCGAACATTACAGCACCACAAAAAATGCATTTGGCCCGTCATCATCAAAGACCAACGTCTCTTGATCTGATTGAGCAGGTGTTTACGGACTTTATTGAATTACACGGCGACCGCTTGTTTGGAGACGATCTGGCGGTTGTGGGCGGAATTGCCAAGCTAAATGGTATTCCGGTGACCGTCATTGGTCAACAGCGTGGTAAGGATACGAAAGATAACATTGCACGTTTCTTTGGTAGTGCTCATCCGGAAGGATTTCGTAAAGGCTTGCGTCTGATGCAGCAGGCTGATAAATTCAAACGCCCTATTATTACATTCATTGATACGAAGGGCGCTTATCCGGGTAATACAGCAGAGGAGAGAGGTCAATCGGAAGCGATTGCCCGCAACTTGCGGGAGATGGCAAAGCTTTCGGTGCCTGTTATTTGTGTGGTCATCGGCGAGGGTGGAAGCGGCGGTGCGCTTGCGTTTGCAGTTGGTAACCGTGTGCTGATGCTGGAACATGCCATTTATTCGGCCATTTCTCCAAACGGTGCTGCCTCGATTCTATGGAAAGATGCTTCCAAGGCCGATCAGGCAGCTGAAGCCATGAAGATCACGGCTAATGACCTCCTGCGCATGGAAATTATCGAGGATATTGTGCCGGAGCCGAAAGGGGGCGCGCATCGTAATTATGAAGTGACCGCTGCCGCAATCAAGGAGCTATTGGAACGTCATTTGGCAGACCTTACGAATATGAGCTGCGATGAATTGAGGGAAGATCGGTATCAAAAATTCCGAAAAATAGGTCAATACACCTTCTTGAAGTCTTCGGAATCTGAGCCTATGTTGTAATACGCTGTAAACGGGTAACAATAAATATGACGAACTTCCTATACAAATAGGAAAAAGTGTAGTAGATTTAATTGTTGGAAAAAGATATAAAGAGTAGCACCTTTGAAAACGGAGGAAAAACCCAAATGCGCAAAACTAAGATTGTATGTACCATCGGTCCTTCCAGTGAGTCATTGGAAAATGTGAAGAAACTGATTTTGGCTGGTATGAACGTAGCCCGCCTGAATTTCTCTCACGGTGATTTCGAGGAGCATGGCAACCGGATTAAAAACATCCGTCAAGCTTGTAAGGAGCTTAACAAGAACGTTGCTATTTTGCTCGATACGAAGGGGCCGGAAATCCGGACAGGAAAGCTCGAAGTTGAACCTATTGAGCTTGTTCAGGACGAGTTCATTACGCTGACAACGGAAGAAATTCTCGGTACGCAAGATCGTATTTCTATTACGTACAAAGATCTTCCCTCGGACGTGGAGCCCGGCTCCACCATTCTGATCGACGATGGTCTGATCGGACTCACCGTTATTGAAGTATCAGGCACTGAAATCAAATGCCGCATTGTTAATGGCGGAACGATCAAGAGCAAGAAGGGCGTTAACGTTCCAGGCGTCGCTATTTCTTTGCCTGGTATTACGGAAAAAGATGCTAATGATATCATTTTCGGTATTGAGCAGGACATTGATTTCATCGCGGCTTCTTTTGTTCGTAAAGCAAGTGATGTGCTGGAAATTCGTGAATTGCTGGCGAAACACAACGCAAGTCATATTCAAATCATCTCCAAAATAGAAAATCAGCAAGGTGTTGACAACCTGGATGAAATTTTGGAAGCTTCGGATGGCCTGATGGTTGCTCGTGGTGACCTTGGTGTGGAAATTCCTGCTGAAGAAGTGCCTCTGGCGCAAAAATTGATGATTAACAAATGTAATGTAGCTGGCAAGCCTGTTATTACGGCAACACAAATGCTGGATTCCATGCAACGTAACCCGCGTCCGACTCGTGCGGAAGCAAGTGACGTGGCGAATGCTATTTTTGACGGAACAGACGCAATTATGCTGTCCGGCGAAACAGCTGCGGGTAAATATCCGGTAGAATCCGTATTGACGATGTCACGTATTGCAGAAAAAGCTGAGTCTTCTTTGAACTACCGTGATTTGTTCAAAAAACAAAGAACAGCTCAAGAAATTAGTATTACAGAAGCAATCAGCCAATCCGTTTCTATTTCTGCACTTGACCTGCATGCTAAAGCGATTTTGACGTCCACACAAAGCGGAACAACGGCGCGTATGATTTCTAAATACCGTCCTGAAGCTCCGATTGTTGCTGTTACAACACAGGAAAGAACAGTTCGCCGTTTGGCTCTGATCTGGGGTGTACATGCAGTACAAGGCAGACCAGTCGTTGACACAACAGATAGTCTGTTTGACAATGCGCTGGAAGGCGGTCGCAAATCTGGCCTCGTTAAAGAGGGCGATTTGGTTGTGATTACTGCGGGCGTACCTCTTGGTGATTCCGGTTCTACGAACCTGATCAAAATTAGCTGCGTTCCAGCACAAGCGTAATTAAAGTCTCGAAATAATACCGAGGCTGTATGTATTCGTTACAACAAGCAAAAGAGCATTCAAGTCAATAAGACTTGGATGCTCTTTTTTATGTTCTCTAGCTTTTCATTTCCAGTCCTTCTCGTCGTATGAAATCAAGGAATGCCTGTTGCGTCAAGTTCATGTGTGTATCTTGTTGGTACACGATGTTTATTTGATAATGACTCCTTTTGTTATCAGCCTCGGGATAAGGAAGCCATTCCACCGAGGGAACAGCATTTTCATTATTATCGACTCCACTTGCAGGAAAGAAGGCAAGCGCTTCTCCGCCGCTTACGACTTGCTTTACCGCTTCCCAAGAGTTGATTTCCAGATGAGGCTTAACTAGCGAGGAATACTGATCTACAACTGATGAACCGCTATATTTCACCCATGTGTGCTTGTCCAGCATATCGGGTCCATCGAACTCCTCTGATATGGATGCAGGTGCAAGTGCAGATGCAGAACGGATAACTCCTACTTGATCTGAAGCCACTGGCTCTGCCACCGTATACTCTGAAAGAGAATCTCTATCGTCGAGAAAAGCAAAATCAATTTCTCCCTGTTTCAGTAGCTGCTTAATGGCATCCGGGGATTGAATCTCCAACTGAATACGACAATCTGGATATCGTTGAGCAAACTTAGCCATCAAAGTGGGGAGGAGATACGTACCTGATATCGACTCTGCACTCAGATGTAATTGACCCTGTGACTCTTCTGTCAGTTCATCTACAGCTTGTCTAGCTTCTTGCTCCAGAGAGATGATCTGCTTTGCGTAAGGTAATAATTTTTTTCCAGCTTCCGTTAGCATAATCCTGCCTTGTTGAAGAGAGAATAGGGAAACACCCATTTCCTTTTCCAAGCTTTTCATATGAAAGCTGACGGTAGGTTGTTTGACTTGCAAAGCTTCGGCCACATCCGTCGCCTTATGGAATTTGTCGATCAGCATCAAGATACGCAATTTTAGAATATTCATGGAATCCAGCAGCTCTCCTTATATGTCATTCATATGTGAATTTCAAACTATAGATTAATTATATACCGAAAAATAATTTATCTATCAATATTTTATATTTGTTTTACAAAACCACGTCGTTCGTCTAACATTCCAGGCCTACAATGTAAAAGTGTTGATGGTCATAAATAAAAAACCGTCACTTAACTAAGGGGAGGACAATAAAAAATGTTGAAAAAATGGCCGTTCATTCTGATGACTCTCACCATGGTATTTGCACTTGCTGCTTGCGGATCAGGTAACAATGCTGCACCACAAGGAGAAGCTGCTACAGGAACAGACAATAAAGCAGCTGCTGAACTGACAGGAAATATTCTGGCTGTTGGCTCCACTGCACTTCAACCATTGGTAGAGCAAGCGGGACAAAAATTTATGGCTGTCGATAAATATAAAGGCATTGCAGTTCAAGTACAGGGCGGCGGTAGCGGTACTGGCTTGACTCAAGTTTCCGGCGGACAAGCGGACATCGGTAACTCCGACGTGTTTGCAAAAGAAAAACTGGAGAGCGGCGCAGATGAACTGGTCGATCACCAAGTAGCTGTTGTAGCCATGTCAGCGGTAGCGAATCCTAAAGTAGGCGTTACAGACCTGAAAAAAGATCAATTGGTACAAATCTTTACAGGTAAAATCACGAACTGGAAAGAAGTTGGCGGTGCAGATCAAAAAATCGTTATCGTAAACCGTCCAAGCAGCTCCGGTACTCGTGCAACATTTGAAAAATACGCATTGGGACAAAAAACGGAAGATCTGCCGGGCTCCATTCAAGAAGATTCCTCCGGTACTGTGAAAAAGCTGATTGCTGAAACACCGGGTGCGATTGGTTATCTGGCTCTGTCCTACATCGACAACACAGTAACTACTTTGAAATATGATGGCGTTGAAGCTAACGTTGAAAATGTAGAACAAGGTAAATATCCAGTATGGGCTTACGAGCATATGTACACTAAAGGTGAGCCAAAAGAGCATGTAAAAGCATTCCTTGACTACATTCTGTCAGATGAAATCCAAAAAACGGATGTAAGGAGAGTCACACCTCCTGTTCGATGAACGCAGCTAACGCGAGTATATTCACGAAGAAGAGGCGGACTTGCGTCCTGCCTCTATTCTTCGGTTAAAGGAGTTACAGTATGGAACCAATTGAAGGGAAGGCATACATGGAACAGAATAAACGATCCCGAGTTATGAAAGAAAGACATTACTGGGAAGAATGGACCGGCCGCATATATACGTCGGTTTGTGTCGTTTTTTTAGTTGCAGTCATTGTCTCCATCGTATATTTTGTTGCCTCCAAAGGTGTAGCTACATTTGCGGTGAATGGAGTCAGTCTGCGAGAGTTTTTCTTTGGAACCAAATGGAGCCCGGATGGCGAGCCTAAGTCCTTCGGCGCGCTTCCGTTTATTACGGGTTCTTTTGCAGTAACCATACTGGCGGCTTTAATTGCCAGTCCGCTCAGCTTATGTGCAGCTTTATTTATGACGGAAATCGTGCCGAAATCGGGTAAACGTATCCTTCAACCCGCGATTGAATTATTATCCGGTATTCCGTCGGTTGTATATGGCTTTGTCGGCTTGACCGTCATCGTCCCGCTGCTGCGGAACGTGTTTGGAGGACAAGGCATCGGCATTCTGGCAGGCTGCCTAGTGTTGTCAGTCATGATTTTGCCGACGATTACGAGTATTATGGCGGATGCGTTGTCTTCCTTACCGGGGGGGCTGCGTGAATCCTCTTATGCTTTGGGTGCTACCCGCTGGCAGACAATTGCCCGTGTTATTATTCCGACGCTGCTGCCTGCTCTTTTAACAGGAATTATTCTCGGTATGGCTCGTGCCTTCGGGGAAGCGTTGGCTGTACAGATGGTAATCGGGAATGCTCCGCACATACCGCATTCCTTGCTGGAATCCGCTTCGACCTTGACCAGCGTCATTACACTTAGCATGGGGAATACAGCGATGGGCTCCGTTCATAACAATGCTCTCTGGAGCATGGCGCTTGTTCTTCTGCTCATGACATTCATTTTCGTGCTGCTGGTAAGGCTGCTTGAAAGGAGAAACCGGGTTTGATGAAAGCTAAAACGACCGACAAGATCGCTACATTTGTAATCTGTTTCTTCGCCTTGTTCATTGTTGCGCTTTTGGTGGGATTACTGGGCTTCATTTTGGCCCGCGGAGTCAGTCATATTTCTTTTGACTTTTTAACCAGTGCTCCCCAAACATTACGTGCAGGCGGTGGCATTGGCCCACAACTATTTAATTCCGTATTTTTGTTAATCTTAACTTTGATTATCACCATTCCGATTGGCTGGGGCGCAGGTATTTACATGGCGCAATATGCAAAGCCGGGGAAAATTACGGACTTTATACGACTTGTCGTCGAAGTATTGTCCTCCTTCCCGTCTATCGTCATCGGATTGTTTGGACTACTACTTATCGTAAATACGTTTGATTTTGGCTTTTCCCTCTTATCAGGAGCCTTGGCTTTGGCCGTATTCAACCTGCCGCTGATGGTTCGCACAACTGAGCAGGCTTTCCGAGCTGTGCCGAAGGAGCAAAAGGAAGCTGGACTCGCGCTTGGATTATCCAAATGGAAAATCATCACCTCCATTTTGTTGCCAGCTGCGCTGCCAAGCTTGATTACGGGTACGATTTTGGCCGCAGGCCGTATTTTCGGGGAAGCCGCCGCACTGCTGTTTACAGCAGGGATGAGTACGCCGCCGCTTGATTTTACCGATTGGAATCCATTGCATGCCAGATCGCCTATTAACCCGATGCGACCTGCTGAAACATTGGCTGTTCATATTTGGAAGGTCAACAGTGAGGGGATTGCTCCTGACTCCAAAGATATTGCTGCAGGCGCTTCTGCCGTACTGGTGCTGCTTGTGCTTGCATTCAACTTGAGTGCAAGATGGTTCGGAAGAGTTGTATACCGCCGTCTGACAGCTGCCAAACGTATGGATTAGAAAGGGGATGGAGAACAATGGAACATGTGATTACGCGAACGGCAAAAACCGCCGCACCAGCAACATCCGTTCAGTCTACGCGTTCGGAACAGCTTGCGGGGCAACCGCCGCATCCGTTCAGTACTGAGGATTTGAGTATTTATTATGGCAGCTTTGAGGCTGTGAAAAAAGTGAATCTGGCCTTTCCCGAGCAGACAGTGACTGCCCTGATCGGGCCTTCCGGCTGCGGTAAATCGACCTTTTTGCGCTCCCTTAATCGGATGAATGATGAGATTGCATCTTCCTCTACAGCGGGTCACATCTGGATGGATGGACAGGATTTGACAGCACCGGAAACGGACGTGATCAAGCTGCGTCAGCAAATTGGCATGGTGTGGCAGCGTCCCAACCCTTTTTACAAATCTATTTACAATAATATCGCCTTCGGTCCCAAATACCGTGGGGTGCGCAAGAAGAAACAGCTTGATGAAATCGTCGAAAGCAGCCTGCGTAAAGCAGCATTATGGGATGAGGTCAAGGATCGCCTTCATGACTCCGCTCTGGCGCTGTCTGGCGGGCAACAGCAGCGGCTTTGCATTGCACGTGCACTATCCGTTCAACCGAAAATTCTATTGCTTGACGAGCCAGCCTCCGCGCTGGACCCTGTGTCTACAGGCAAGGTAGAAGAGCTCATTACCGAATTAAAAAAAGAACTGCGCATCGTTATTGTGACGCACAATATGCAGCAGGCTGCACGAATTTCCGATTATACTGCTTATTTTTATATCGGAAGTCTGGTTGAACATGGGAAAACGAACGATATTTTCACGAATCCTGAAAATGAACTGACTCAGGAGTACATCATGGGTCGATTTGGTTAAGCGATGTTGCTCATCGACCTACTATATATTAGCTGCACGTAAAATCCTCTTACTAATCCAGCGTTAGTAAGAGGATTTTTATTGTTTTCAACATTTTGTAACTTTTTTAATCTATTAGTAAATTAAAATATATTGATCGTTTGGGTATATTTTCATATAATACAACTAACTATTTATCATGCATAAATAGTGGTTTAGTTCCCTTCGCTATCAAAAAGAATCTTCAGCAAGAATATATAGGGTTAAACTGAACGCAATTACCCAACTCAAAATAAGGGAGAGGTTCAAATGAAGAAGAAGATGTGTCCAACCGTAAAGATGTTAGCGCTTTCAAGTTTGGCGATTACAGTAACGTCAGGACTCCTAAGTCCCTCATGGGCTGCGGCACAGGAGATGGTGCCGGCTACATATGATTCAGGACGTGAATCGGCGACTGCTTCTTATGAGCTTACCACAGATTCAGCTGTGGGACGGGACGTTTATGGTGACGATGTAAATTCAGGTGTTTTGGATCGTGAGCAATTATTTGGGCTGTCGGCTGTGGCGAAGCCAACCGCTGTTGTGAATACAGACAGCCTCCTGAACAAAATGCGCGACTTTAGCAAGTTCTCTACGGGGAATACATCCAAGGATACTACACTTGCCTTAAATATTGTATCCTGGCAATTACCACATGGCGGATTCTTCAAAGCTATGGAAAAGAATTATAAATCCAAATGGGATGGCAAAACTGCACGCTCCACATGGAAGAGCAAGGATGGTGTTGAGCTCGGAACGTTTGATAACGAAGCCACGACAACCGAGATTCGCTTTTTGGCAGATGTATACAAAAAAACCAAAAATAAAGACATTAAAAACAGTGTACAAAAAGCAGTCGATTTCGTACTAACCTCTCAATATTCCTCCGGTGGCTGGCCTCAGGTATACCCTAAACGTGGTAATTATTCCGATGCTGTAACTTATAATGATGATGCGATGGTTAGAGTTATGGTTTTGGCTGACGATATTGTGAACAAGAAGCAGCCGTTTGATAGCGACATTTTGGACGATGCATCTCGCTCCAGACTTCAGCAAGCACTAAACAAAGGTATCCAGTACACAATTAAGTCTCAAATTGTAAATAATGGTACACCGACAATCTGGGGTGCACAGCACGATCCGGCTACTTATGCATCTGTTGAAGCCCGGGCATTTGAGCTACCTTCCAAAACAACTACGGAATCAGTAGGCATTACTGCTTTTCTCATGTCCCAGCCGCAAACCGCTGAAGTGAAAAAAGCGGCTCAGAGCGCTTTGAAATGGTTCGACGCGAACCGAATCGACGGTATCAAATACAATCGTCAAGGTCCGGAGTTTTTCCAAAAGGATGCATCGAGCGTAATGTGGTATCGTTTCTATAATGTGGAAGACAATAAGTATTTCTTTTCAGACCGGGATGGCAAAAAGTATACCGACATCATGAAAATTAGTGAGGAAAGACGACTTGGTTACGCCTGGGCGGGAAGCCAGGCTAAGAGCTTGCTTAAGCTGGCTTCGGATAGCGGATATTATAAACTGTCCAAGCCGTTGCCACAATAATAAAGGCATTATTATATATGATTTGCGAGGGTGGACCGGTCGGTCTGCCCTCTTTTTGTTCCTGGGCTGTAAATATGGTTTAATGGAGAGAGGGCAAAATAGAGATAAAGATGCACAAAGATAGGAGAGCTTGTATGACTCAAGAGGAGAAACAAACGGAATTACGCTGGTATGGCGCATCGCTACGTGTCCGTTATCAGGAAAGCGACCAGATGGGGGTCGTATATCATGCAAATTATTTGAACTGGTTTGAGATCGGGCGTACCGAAATGATCCGGCAGGCGGGCTTTAACTATAGGAGCATGGAGGAACGAGGAGTCTTGCTGCCAGTTATTGAAATCAATGCGAAATATGCGAGTCCTGCTCGATATGATGATTTAATTACCATTTATACGGCAATTAC
>NZ_WUDQ01000610.1:0-2098 GCF_009827695.1 Paenibacillus sp. OT2-17
GAACTATATATCAGTACAGATGAACAAAGTGAATCTACTTTGTCATCATCAAGATTTGTTTGTACAGCCAATCACGGTTTTGCACCCTATGCTCAAGAGGAGCTTAGAAGAATATTTGGCTCTGTTAAAAGCACGATGCTTTTACCTGGTGAAATTTTTCTGGCTACATTACCTGCGGAAGAAATTGAGGCAGTGAGGACAATTACAGGTCAGCCGCCGATGTTTTTACGTCACTTATTTCCTGTTCATTTTCAGGAAGAAGGAACGGACCTGGTTCAGGTACAGGAGCGTCTGGTTGCATTCATCCGTAACCGCAAGGAACTGATTGATCAACGTGTTTCTTTACAAGTGCGCAAAGGATCTAATAGCAGTTGGATTGAAAGCGCAGGTGCGCTCAAGCAGGCTTTGAGTGAACAATTAAGTGATCTACCTATGGAGCAGACAGTACAAGGCGCCGATGTTATTGTGTCCGTTTTTGCAGATACAGATACGTGGTATGCAGGTGTATCGCGTCCTGAGGACAATCTATCGGATTGGAGCGGAGGCGCGGTTCGTTTTCAAAAAGAAGATGGACAAATTTCTCGTGCCAAATTCAAGCTATTGGAAGCAGAAGCAACGTTCGGCATAGATTTTGCCGCTTTCCATCAGGGACTGGATATTGGGGCAGCACCGGGTGGATGGACTTCCTTCTTACTGGAACGGGGACTGAAAGTTACAGCGGTTGATCCGGCAAAGATGGAGCCATCACTGATGAAGTACGCCAATCTGACTTTTTTGCGTAAAAATGCAAGTGAAGTCAAATTTAAAGAGAATTCGTTCGATCTGCTGGTTTGTGATATGAGCTGGAGTCCTAAGCAAATGGCAAGGCTCGTTACTGATTTACTATATAGTTTGCGAAGTGGTGGTACTGCTATCGTTACGGTCAAGCTAATGCATAAAAAGCCCTTGGCGCTCATTCATGATGTAATTGCTTCATTTGAAGAGTCCGGCATGCAGATTCAGCGAGCTAAGCAGCTATTCCATAACCGAGATGAGATCACCCTGTACATGATCAAGTATGGAAAATAATACTTTACAATGGATACAGGTGTGCTATATAATAAATCCAAATTGTTCCTTAAAAAATAATAATCACGTTTAAATCAAGGGAAAGCATCCCGCGAAAACGGTTTTCATGACGACATGGAAATTTGATTTTGCGGCAGCTTTCCCTTTTTTGCGTTGTCCGCTTGAGAAAGGAGGTAGGAGAATAATGAAGCAACCATCACAGTTGGAATTCGGATCAATTATCGGTGAGCGTTACCGTATTGTTCGCACATTGGGTTCGGGAGGAATGAGCCGCGTGTTCATGGCAGAGGATTTAAAACTGCCAGGCAAGCAATGGGCGGTGAAGGAGTCGGTTGCCGGGCCACAAGTGATGAAGCTTGTACGCACGGAGGCAGAGATGCTGATTTCGCTAAGCCATCCACGTTTACCGAGAATTGTTGATTTTTTTGAGCATCCTCCATCTGGTGCGGTATATCTGGTCATGGATTACATCGAAGGAATTACGCTGGAAGCATACATGAAGGGCTACCAAGGCTATATTCCACAGGAGCAAATCGTCCCATTCGCTTTGCAGCTACTGGATGTGTTGGACTATTTGCATACCCGTCAACCGCCAGTCATTTACCGGGATCTGAAACCAACGAATATTATGCTGACACCGGAAATGGAATTTATACTGATTGATTTTGGAATAGCGAGGAGCTATAAGGCTGAACTGGATCAAGATACGGTAAAGCTGGGCACAGTGGGCTTCGCTGCTCCGGAGCAATATGGAGCTGGTCAGACGGATGCTCGTTCAGACTTATACAGTTTGGGAGCGCTGCTATTGTATCTTTGTACAGGAGGCAAATATAGCGAGTGGACTGCGGGAGTAGAAGGGTATATTCGCGGAGAATTGCCCCGCCATTTGATCCCAGTGATTCGAAAGCTGCTGCGTCAGCATCCTGAGGAACGATTTCAATCTGCCGGGGAGGTCATTGGAGAACTGCGGCGCAGTGCTGATTTTCAGCCTGCTCAACAAGGAATATCCGTTAATGATGCCTCAATGGAT
>NZ_WUDQ01000611.1:0-2093 GCF_009827695.1 Paenibacillus sp. OT2-17
CTTGGCGTAATCTCCCAATACACGATATGTACTGCTTAGTCCCAGGATGGCTCCTTTTCTTGATTCTGCGGATAACGCCATACCTAGGCTTTTTTCATAATAGGCAACCGCTTCCCTCTCTAAGCCCAATGAATCATGCGTCCAAGCTGTCTGATACCACAATTCTGCATCATTTTGCTGCTGTTCTAATGCCTTTAAAAGAAGCTTACGTGCTTTCTCTGCTTGCCCTGTTCGTCTAAGCTCGTCAGCTTGCGCCATGATATCGTTCATATTCTCCTCCACTTCTGACTCATGCCTATCTTTGAGATATATGTTACCCGACATTTGAATGCAATGTAAATGGAGTTTTTCCTAAGATTTGAAATCCAAAAAAACGACCCTCCCTTTAGGAGAGCCGCTATATTTCCGAATTGAAGTTACGGTTTATTTAACCCTTCAATGATCCTACAGTTAGTATTCCCGCTACACGCTGCGCGTCGAAAATACGAGAAAGCTCCTCCACTGCCGTCAAGTACAGTAGACCGTTGCCCTCCAGCTTAGGAGAATTGCCCAGTGGAATCGTGCGTTTGATGAGTTGTGCGTATAATTCCGGTTCGGTGAGATCACGCTCAAAGCTCGCATTCGCCAGCTGCTTAATCAACGCCAATGCACCTGCTACGTGCGGAGTAGCCATCGAAGTTCCGCTAAAGGTCGCATATTTGCCGCCCGGAACGGTTGATAAAATATCTTCTCCCGGTGCAACCAAATCCACCTCATTATTAGAATTACTAAATTCTGAGGTGTGCCTGTCAAAATTGATAGCACCTACGCTAATCACTTCATTATAGCAGCCGGGGTAGCCGAGCTCGTCCGTTCTGTCGTCACTATCTCCCTCATTTCCAGCTGCACAGATGACTAAGATTTGGCTAGCTACAGCCTTTTTTACTGCTTCATGAAGCTCTGGCACATCCTCAGAACCGCCAAGTGACATCGATATGATATCTGCCTTTTGCTCAATCGCATAATAGATGCCTTGAATAATCCAGTCATATTGACCGGAGCCCTGCTTGTTTAGCACTTTGATGATGAGCAGGTCTGCCTCTGGAGCAACACCCACGACACCATCCGCATTTTCTGCTGCTGCAATGGTTCCTGCCACATGCGTACCATGACCGTTGTAATCCTTGAAAATTTCCGGATCACCTTGATCATCATCCGTGAAATTCCGGCCGCCAATAATGCGCGCCTTCAAATCAGGATGGTCCGAATCACAGCCCGTGTCCAGCACCGCCACCTTCACGCCTCGGCCTCGAGTCTGGTTCCATACCGCAGGAGCCTGAATCAGCTCTACACCTCGCGGTATTTCATTCACTTGTTGCTCCTGCTTGATCACTTGGTAAGGAATGATATGCACTTTACGTTCCATCTTATTCCCTCCTTCATGGATTCAATCGGAAACCATCCGTCTTTGAAACTTTGAAAACCTCTACTACATTCGAGGTTACTATATTCTAGCAATTTTTGAAAAGTTTGAACATCCCCATTTTGCTTATTTTTGTAAAAAAAACAGACATCCTCCAATTCGCTTGAAGAATGTCTGTTGTAGAATCTCTTTCAGCCTTAGGCTGATTCCGCCTGAAGTTCAGCCTTAGATAACAGCGATTTGTGCTGCCATTTCCGCCCCTTCCAGCGTAAATAGTGGAAAATGCCTCGTACCCACTCATCGCAGGCATGTGCAATCCACACTCCCAGCACACCATATCCCATATGAATGCCCAGCACATATGCTAGCGGGATTTTAATCCCCCACATTGAAATAATGGCCATCATCAACGGGAACTGAACATCTCCCGCCGCTCGCAAGGAGTTAATGACAACATGATTAAACACTCGGCCCGGCTCCAGCAATATACAGAAGAGCAAAATTGCTGCCCCTAATTGAATGATCGCCGGCTCATCTGTAAAGATCGCCATCACTTCATATCGGAAAAAGGATACTACCACGATCATAGCAATCGTAATGACCAAAGACCATTTCAGGCTCCGTAAAAGTTGATGATAGGCCTTTTCCTTGTCTCCTGCTCCAATCAGGCGGGCAACAATAATTTCTGTCC